>NZ_JBBMFF010000244.1:0-146701 GCF_040096185.1 Faecousia intestinalis
CGCCGCCTGCGGGCGGCGAACTCTGCGGGGCTCTTTGAAATCATACCCACCGGCCGGACCGGTGGGGCGTTCTGCAAAAACAGGGACCGGAGAAAGCCTCCGATCCCTGCTTTTAGTATTTCCGAATTATTCTGCGTCGTGTTTCTGGACATGCGCCTTGATGGCGGCAAAGCTCTCCGCGCTGATCACATGCTCGATGCGGCAGGCGTCCTCCGAGGCGATCGCGGGATCGACCCCGAGGCCGGTCAGCCACTTCGTCAGCAGGCGGTGGCGCTCGTAAATGCGCTCGGCGATCTCCTGTCCGGCCGGGAGTAGCGTGATAAAGCCGCCCGCGTCCATGGAGACATAGCCGTTTTCGCGCAGGTTGCGCATGGCGATGCTGACGCTCGGCTTGGAGAACTCCAGCTCATTTGCAATGTCGATGGAACGCACAAGGCCCTTACGCTCCTTGAGCACCAGAATGGTCTCCAGATAATTCTCGGCGGATTCCTGAATCTTCATAGGTCCTGAACATTCCTTTCGTATGAATAGAATTATTATAACACGAAAAACGGAGTTAGGCAAGCCAGAGATTTGTGCAGGAGAAAAATCCGGGCTTGATTTTTGCCCTGCCTGCTGTTATAATATCTGCGAAGCTTTGCTGCGTCTGCAATACGGAGCGGTATCGAAGTGGTCATAACGGGACTGACTCGAAATTTCGGCAGAAGCTGGGAATTTCGTCCCCCCGCATCTCCTTGATGTTCCTCAACACAGAAAATCTCAAAATCGAATATTTTTTGCTTTCTCTCCTGTTTTCTCCCCAACGAATTTTCGAGCAATTTTTTGGAAGAAAACCGGACGAAAATAGACACGGAGAGTTGTCCGAGTGGTCGAAGGTGCAGCACTCGAAATGCTGTAGACCGAAAGGTCTCTAGGGTTCGAATCCCTAACTCTCCGCCACAAAAAGCCTGTAAACAAGCCCGTTTACAGGCTTTTTAATTTTTGCCTAAAGGGCAAAGCCCGCACGATTTTCAGTTTTCAAGGGAGAAAATCAGCTGTTCTCCCCGGCACTGATCGAACTCCAGCGGCTGCTGAAGTCGCCGCCCTCCGGCAGAGCAAGCCCTGTCTCCATCGCCTGCGCCGAAGTGATCTTGGACTTGTAATCCAAGTGGGCGTAGATGTTCGCCGTGGTGGTAAAGTCGCTGTGCCCCAACCACTCCTGAATGTGTTTGAGGGGGACGCCGTTGGCCAGCAGCAAGCTGGCACAGCTGTGACGCAGATCGTGAAAGCGCATCCGGCGCAAACCGTGACTCTCCAGAAATTTCGGAAATGCGTTGGTCAGGTATTCCACCCGCATCCGCTCGCCCAACTCATCCACGAATACAAAGCCATCGTATTCATAGTTGTAGCAGTTGCCGCAGACCTGCTTGTTCAGCTCCTGCGCCTCTTTCACCTGCATAAAGTATTCCCGGAAGCTGCCGATGAGCGGCAGGGTGCGCAGACTGGACTTGGTCTTGGCGGATTGCTGCTCGAACTCCTGATACTTGCCGTCGATGATCGTTGAGGTCACGGTGCGCTTTACGGAAATGGTGCCCTGCTCAAAGTCGATGGCATCCCATTTCAAGCCCACCACCTCGCCACGGCGAAGTCCGTAAAAGGCAGCCACCAGCACCGGAAGCTCCAGCTTGGTTCCCCGAAGGGCTTCAAACATCTTCTGCATCTCGTCCGCCGAGAGAAAGACCGGCTGAAAGCTGTTCTTTCTGGGCCGGTCCACCTTGTCCGCCACATTCTGGATCAGCATATCGGTCTTGACTGCATATTTCAGTGCCGAGTGAATGACGGCGTGATAATGGATAACGGTATTGGGCGTGACCCGCCTGAGCATTTCGGAATAAAACATCTGCAAATGCCGGGCTTCCAGTTCCCGCAGTGTCAATTTCTTCTTGCGAAAATAAGGGACGATGGTGCTTTTCAGCAGTCCTTGATAGGCACCGTAGGTTGCGTGGGCCAGCCTTCCCTTGGCGATCTCCAGCCATTCCAGCAGATAGTCGGCGAACAGCATATCACTGCTCAGGTCGCCCACTTCTTTGGGCGGCTCAAATTCCGCTCGGAGCCTTGCCAGTTCTGACTCGGCTTTGCGCTTATTTCCCTTTTCGGAAAGCCCCAGCGAGATCCATTTCGTTTTTCGCTGCCCTCCGGCGTTTTTATAGTTCAACACGGCATAATACTTGCCGTTTTTCAATGTCAGATGTCCTGCTACCAATTTCATTTCCTCCTGTCCTTTGTATTTGCAGAACAGAACTTCAAACCGACAGCATCAGTATACCATCGGTTTGGAGTTCTCTCTATTCTGCGATTTGTTTGATTACAGCCGCATCAATACGAATCAGCGGGCATCCCGGTTCCGTTCTCTCTGCCGCTTCAGCAGTTCCAACCCCTTGATGATGTCCCGGCGCATCTGCTCCTCGGTGTAGCCGGAGGGGAAGTATTTCCGCAGCTCCTCCCGCTTGAATTTCAGCTGCTCCTGCTGGTTGGGCTTCGTCTCCGCCAGCACGGCGTAGATTATCTGGTCATCCAGTAAGCCCTCCTGCGCCAGCTTTTTAAGCCGTATGCTTTGGGCGTGGGACGGCGTGCAGTCGTTCAGCGCCATCGCGTCCAGTACCGCCCGCTGCTGATACGAGTCTAAGTAGGAAAGCTCCACCGCCGGGTTGAAGGCGATCTTGCCGTCGTCCACCATTGAAAGCAGTTCGGGGATCAGGTAGGTCAGGCGGATATATCTTCGCACTTGGTCTTTACTCTCACCTGCATCGTCTGCCACTTTTTCTACGCTAAGCAACTTCTCTGCAACTTGCACAGAAGCGATGCCTTGATGCTTGATGGCATCCAGCTTCATTTTGTAGGCAAACGCCTTTTCGCTGGGCAGGATGGTCTCTCGCTGCAAGTTGGCATCCACCATTGCGATCACCGCTTCATCGTCAGACAGCTCCCGGACGATGACAGGCATCGTCTCGACGCCCAGCACCTGACACGCCGCCAGTCGCCGGTGACCGGAGATCAGCTCGTAACCGCCGTCCGGCAGCGGCCTTGCCAGCGCTGGGGTAATAGCGCCCACCTTGCGGATGCTCTCGATCATCCGCTGCATCTCCTCGTTGTTCTGCACCTTGAAGGGGTGACCTTTGAACGGGTGCAGCTCGGCCAGTGGAATATTCCGCACCCGCTCCAGTTTGGCATCGTCCCGCTCCGCCTGCGTGGAAAACAGATCGTCCAGCGTGGGTAAAGTAAAATCCGATTTTCTCATTGTGTTGTCCTCACTTTCATAGTTTTTTCTTTCAGGGGTTTTAGGGCACGCCCTAACGAGTGTTTTTGCGCTCCGGCTCTGCCGGGAGTAAAAACGCACTGCTCGCTCAGATGACGCAGGCATCGCAAGCGGATACACTGTTTGGCTCCGACAGGAGTAAAAACAGTCTGCTCGCTTAGACTGCGCAGGCGTGATACCTGCTTACTTTAATTCATTCAAAATTGCTTCTAGCCTGCTCAGAATTTCCTCTTTCTGAAGCTGTGAGAGCTCCGCTTTCAGGCCGTTCAGCATCCGAAACAGGCGGTAATCCCGCTCTGTGATGGCCGCTTTGACCTCTTTTCCAAGCCCCAGCCGCCGCAGATATTCCGACAGCGACAGAGAACAGAACCGAGCATTTTCCAGTAGTTTCTGCTTCTCCTGCTCGGTCACACGGACATTGATCCCGTAGTTTTTGCTGCGCATTTGTTCACCCCCTTTCTTCGGTTTGTGACGGCAATGACGGTTGTGACGGGGATTTCCTTATATAGCGATCCCGGCGTCATTTGCGTCATCGCCGTCACGGCGCAGAAATTTGATGAGCCGGCTTTTTCCCGTTCGCTTGGTGCGATACTCGATACCCAGCGGCTCCAGCACCTCATAGGTGAACTGACCGAGATACTTTGTGACCATATTGGGCGTGACCTCCTGCTCCTTCATTTCGGTCAGCAGCTCCGTGGCCGTGCCTACCCATTCGGTGCGGCACTCCATAAAGTCCACCACCCGAAACAGAAATTTCGGCAGTTCCGCCTTATGAATGTCCTCGCTGTTCTTGCGCTCCACCAGCTCCCAGACCAAGTCGTTAAACTGCAAGGTCAGTTCCTGATATTCCACATCCCGCCCGCTGACCAGCAGCGTAGCGGCGTTTCCGCTACGCTTACGGCGCAGGATGAAGTTGGTGTCCGCAGCGCCGATGATGCCAGTGGAGCCACTGACATCGTTAAAGGGATCGTCGCTGTCTTGCAGCTTTCGCAGGTGATGCACCAGCAAAATGGCGATGTTGAAGCCGTCGGCAATGCGCTTGATGGAGGAAATGTCGTCGTAGTCGTTGCCGTACATTCCCGCTTTTCCGGCGCTGCCCTTGGAGTCCCGCACCTTTTGCAGCGTGTCAATGATGACCAGCTTGGTAGCGGAATGCTCGGTCAGAAAGTCCGTGATCTGCTCCTCCAGCCCGCCGCCGATCAGCCCGGAGGTCACGGCAAAATACAGGTTGTCCGGGGCGCTGTCGGTGAGGTTGTAGAGTCGGTCTTTGATGCGGCGCTGGGTGTCCTCAAGGCTCAGATAGAGCACATCGCATTGCAGTGTAGGCAGCCCCCAAATAGAGTTTCCCTGCGCCACTTGCAGCCCCAGCCACAGCATCAGCCAGCTTTTGCCGATCTTGCTGGCACCGCTGATGACATTGACACCCTGCGAAATAAGGCCGTCTACGATGAACATTGTCTTGCTCATCGGCGTGGACAGCAGGGTCTCTGCGTCCACGGTTTTCAGTTTGTTGTTCATAGATTTTTCTCCTTTGTAGAATGTTAGAAATGGATTTTGACAGGTGCAGATGGAAACGGCCACCCGCCCCCGCTTTGCTATCCCAAAAGCCTTGGAATTCAAGGCTTTCCCGGTGCTTAATGTTCTACGCTGCGCCGCCGTCTGGCGGAGTCTGCCTTCTGCTTGCGCCGGATGGAGCGGCCGCATTCCGGGCAGTACTTCTGCCGGTTGCTGCCGGGTGCAAAGGGCTTTCCGCATCGGTCGCAGAGCCGTGTGCGCTGCCGGTAAATATCGGCGCAGAGTACCTTGTCGGCGGGTAGAACCGCCCGCCGGAAGTACTTGCACAGCAGCGAATAGGAAATCGTCTGCACGCACACACAGCCCTCGCCGTCGTCCAGCGGCATGCAATTGCCGCCATCATAGTTGGCGCACAGCCTCCGGATCAGCCGGTTGCAGCGTGCCCTTTGGGCGGGCGTCAGGCGCTTGATCTCATCCAACTTTCTTCACCTCCTTCTCCATCACATAGTTGATGACGCTGATTTTCGGGATCTTCAGCGTCGTGCCGATCTTCACGGCGTGGATGTACCCATAGTCGATCAGCTTGTAGGCCAGCTTGCGGCTGATGCCCAGCATCTCCCGAAGCTCTTTGACGGTCACAATGTCCGGGTATTCCGGAAACATCATCTGATAAAGCTCTCTGAGCTCTCCTTTCTTCATAGGTTTGAACCTCCTTTGCTTGTTCTGAAACCGCATTTCTGCGGTAATTTTTGCTTGCTGCCGCTCATCCGCATCGTTCCTACCCCGGAATCTCACCACGGCGTATCGCTTCTTTGGTGCGCTCTCGTCGCAGCAAGTTCCATATCATTCGCTTCCGCACTCGTGCGAACGCTCATTCGTTTCACTGCTGCTCCTCTTCCCACAAAATCTTCGATTTTGCGGGAGCCCTGAATTATCGGGAAGTCGTGGCGTCACTTGCCGGAAGCATATCCTTTGGAGGCGGCGATTCAATTTTCAAGGTACACAGAGAGAATCCCCTCAACAGGTAGGCAGCGAGAAGGCCTGTTTTTTAACCCCCTCACTAATCAACTGGGAAAATTTTTTTGATTTGTACGAAGGAACTTTGAAAATTTCTTTGAAATCCTCTCTACTAACCAACTGGGAAATTTTTTCGGATTTGAACGAGAAAACTTTTGAGAATTTTTCTGCGAACCCCTCTACTACTTAATTGGGAATTTTTCCGGCAACAATAAAAAGAATTTTGAAGAAAATTTATAAGCGCCCCTCCCACTAATCAACTGGGAACTTTTCTGGCAAATAACAAATAGAATTTTGAAGGAAATTTTTCAGGGCCTTCCTACTAACCAATTGGGAACTTTTTCGAGATTTTGGCAAAGTAATTTGAAAAGTCCCCTCAATTTTTCAAAAGGACCCTTCTACTTACTCTGAATAAGGGGTGCCGTTTGGCAGGGTGTTTCGAGAAATTTCTCAATCTTTCTATCAAGACGCAAAAAAGCCGCCCTCCCGATGATGGGAGGACGGCTGATAATCACTATTGACTTATAGATGGCTCATATAGAAATAGGGCACCGGCTAAGCGGTCGGTGCCCTATTTCTACATACATTACTGAATAATATGCTGTTTAGAATTTCCATTGTTCCATTTCACACAAAGAAGTAATGTTTACGGATGTAATCCCATACTTCTTACTAATCTGTGGAATCTTCATTTGTTTGTCTTTGTTTTCTTCGGTGATAATTATTAATCCGTATTTCATAGCCGTTGCAATTAGAAATGCGTCGCCAGAAGATGTACCGCTTTTTCCTGTAAATTCAATCATCTTCGGATTTTCAGTGACGATTTTTCTAACATTGTTTTGGATGTCGTCGTCAATTTCAAGGACAGTACATTGTTGGGAAAAAATCCACTCTTTAATTTCTTTATCCTTTATTTCTTCGAATATCTCAGAGCAAGTTACTATCGAATGGGAACGCATATATTCTTCGATTCGTTCCCACTGACTTTTATAAACAAGCCGTGTATGAGTTTCCCCTGGTTTCTGAGACAGTATAGACGATGTGTCCATTATGTACTTATAAGGTCTTTCGCTATCGAATAGTGTCATCTGTTCCACTTGGATACCTCCCGCAAAAACTTGTCTATATGGTTTTGGCCTACATTCAAATGGCGGGCAATATCAAGTTTGCTATACACATCGTTCACATATCCCTGATATAAAATCTTGCTTACAGAAGGACTTGTACGGTCGATTGCTTCTCTACTCATATTCCGCGGAATAGAGGATTTTATTCCATTTTCCCTCTGAATTTTTCTCTTTTCCCGATCTTCTTCAATTTCTCTCCTAAACAAATCTGCATAAGTTTCATATTCGCTTTGGTCAATCTTACGAAGTTCAAGTAATCTGCGCACTATTACTTCTCGACTTACAGAAAAGCGATCCGCAACTCGCTTAATATCATCAATTGAATATGGCGCAAAATAGTGACCGTGTTCAAGTACAATTCTAAGAGCTCTCTTGGGAACAAGTAATTCGCCCGCTACAGCATTGCAAAACACTTCTTCTGACAAAGTCGATGCGGAACTGCTCATATCATTGCACAAGGAGGATTCCCTTTTGAATAGGTGAACTAGTTCGTGAATAATTGTAAATGTCTTTGCCGGCGGACGATCTTCATCATTAATGCCGATAATAGGCAATAGCGTATTATAAATTGAAAAGCCTCGAGCTGTATCAATCGTTACATCCGTGAAGCAATGCACAAAAACGCCTTTTGTCTCGATTTTATCACGAACATATAGGTAAAATTGGCGTGTAGAACTACACTTATACTGTTCACCAAGATCGATAGCGAATTGTTTACGGATCGCATTTGCCCATTCATCAACAGAATCGCTGTCAGGAATAAGCGGCTCAAAATCTGGTGGAGTCATTCCAAATTCATCGTCGGCACTTAACAGAAAATCGCGTTCAAGAAGAACATCTATCATAGCGATATTTAATGAGCTGTCATCAATACTAACTGCCCCAGACATCGTTCGCATATTCCGAATATTTGGAATACGCTTCAATGGTATATCGCAAGGATTCATATAGAGACCTGCAAAGGGTATATGCAAACAGGCTGCAATTTTCTTCGCTTGGTTGATAGTTGGCAAGTTTATATCAGTAGGAGTAAGCCACTGATTTAGCCTAGACATATTTAATTTTGTCTTACTGGCGAGGAATTCACTAGATACGCCCTTTTCTTTGCAGATATGAGCCAAAGTATCTTTATTAATAGTCGCATATACATAGCCCACTATATTTCACCTCCACATAAGCAATCAATTTTAGCCCATCCTCATCTCCCGATACACCACATCGGCCAATGCGCTCATTATGGCATTGTACTTGTGCTGATCCTCAAAGAGCGAGGTATAGGTATCCTGCGATTCCAGATAGCTGTCCTGAGCCGCTGCTCCGAAGGCCTTGGGGAAAATGCTCTCCACAAAAATCTGCGGATCTGAGGTCTGCGCCATCTTGGTCAGCTTCTTGTCGGCCATCAGACGGCTGCGCAGAGCCGTCAGCAGCACTTTGTCTCCCTCGGTGAATTCACCCTTGTACTTTTCGTTGATCTTGGCGATGATCTCATCCAGCGGCGACTTTGTGTCCAGTCCCATTGCACCCTTTTGCTTGGCCGGTTCGTACACGCCCTTCACCTGTTCCAGCTCAATGCTTCCGGCAAAGGTCTTTTGCAGCTTGTAGTATTCCAGCTTCAACTTACCCTCAAGGTCCACCATATCCGTGGTTTCCGCAGGCAGCAAATTGATCAGATAACAACAGAACGCATATTCCTTATGCAGCTCCTTATCGAACATCCGCAGGATCTGCGAAATATAGCCGTACCACTTAATGAGATTGCGCACCTGACGGCGGAACTGATACCGCTCGTTGGGCGTTTTTTGATTATAACGGTCTGCCACAGGCTTCAATACGCTGGTCATTCGCCCCATCGCCCGGGCATCCTGCCGGCCTGTGCTGAAATACTCCTTGGCAAAAGCCTCAATATCTGCATCGTTATAGACCGCAAATCCCCGCAGCTCCTTCTGCGTCTGATAGATCAGGTCAGCGTTGACCTCCTGTGAAAGTGAGGTTTCTTGATAGAACGGCTGAAACGCCTCCAGAATGTCCTCTTTCTTGTTGGCAAAATCGAGAACGAAAGTGTCCACCTTGCCGGTGCAGGTGCGATTCAATCTGGACAGCGTCTGCACCGCTTTGACGCCCTTCAGCTTTTTGTCCACGATCATCGTGTGCAGCAGCGGCTCGTCAAACCCGGTCTGGTACTTCTCGGCAACGATCAGCACATTGAAATGGTCGTGGAATTCCGCCTTAGTCTGCGTTTCGGCGATGTGCGTCCCATCCGCACGAACATTCAGTTTCGGCTCGGTATACTCCTCATCACCGTCCTGCACAGCACCCGAAAAGGCCACCAGCACCTGCACATCGTTGTACTTCTGCTCCTCTATGTAGCGCTTGACCTCGTGGTAGTAGCGCACTGCTGCAAGGCGGGAGGAGGTAATGACCATCATTTTACCCCTGCCGCCGATCTTGTTTCGGGTGGTTTCCCGGAAGGTCTCCACGATGATCTGTGCCTTCTGCGAGATGTTATACGGATGCAGCTCCTGATATTTGCGGATCACCTTAGCTGCACGGCTGGCGGGCACATCCGGGTTATCTTCCGAGGTTTTGACGATTTTGAAGCAGGTGTCATAGGTCATATAGTTCTGGAGCACATCCAGAATAAAGCCTTCCTCAATGGCCTGCCGCATACTGTAAATGTGGAACGGATGAAAGCTGCCGTCCTCATATTCCGTGCCGAACAATTCCAGCGTCTTGTCCTTGGGCGTTGCGGTAAAGGCAAAGAAGGACAGATTCTTATGCCGCCCCTGAACGGTCATTTCCCGCATCAGGCGGTCGTCCGGGTCCAGCTCTTCTTCGGCCTTGCCCTCGATCTCGGCGTATTCCCGCAGAGCGTCCTCGGTATCCGCAAGGGCGGCTTTCAGTTTCAGAGCCGAGCTGCCGGTCTGGGAGGAATGGGCCTCGTCCACGATAATCGCAAAGTTCCGTCCCGCCACCTTGTCCACTTCCTGATAGATGACCGGGAACTTCTGCAAGGTGGTGACGATAATGCGCACGCCGCCGTTGATGGCGTCCCGCAGGTCCTTGGAGGTCTTATCTTCCCCGATGGTCTCAATAGCGCCGAGGGTATGGTCAAAGCCGGAAATGGTCTCTTGCAGCTGCGCATCCAGCACGGTGCGGTCAGTAACGACGACCACGCTGGAGAACACCGGCTTGTTCTCCTCATTGAACAGCGAGGCCAGCCGGTAAGCCGTCCACGCAATGGAGTTGGACTTGCCGCTTCCGGCGCTGTGCTGGATCAGGTAATTATGCCCCGCTCCGTTCTGCCTGACATCGGCCAGCAGCTTGCGCACCACATCCAGTTGATGATAGCGCGGAAAAATCAGCGTTTTGCCGTCCTTCAGGTTCATAAACTTCTGGACAATGTCCATCATACTGTCCTTCTGAAAGACATTCTCCCACAGATACGCCGTCGGGTAGCCGTTTGGGTTTGCCGGATTGCCCTTGCCGCCGTCGTTTCCGGCTCCGTTGGAGCCCTGGTTAAAGGGCAGGAAATAGGTGTTCTTTCCGGCGAGCTTTGTGGTCATCCACACCTCGGTGTGATCTACGCAGAAATAGGCCAGAATGCGCTTGTTGAACTGGAAGCAAAGCTCCCGCGGGTCACGGTCATACATCCACTGCCGCTTGGCGTCGTCCACCGTTTGTCCGGTGTACTGGTTTTTTAATTCAAAAGCGAATACCGGAATGCCGTTGAGCACCAGCACCATATCCACGCTCTTTTTTGTATCGGCGGAGAAGTACCACTGGCGATAGCACTCGATGGTGTTTGCCGCCCACTGGGCAGCCGCCGCCTGATTCAGGGCTGACTCCGGCTTAAAATAGCACACCCGAAAACGCAGTCCACGGTGCTTGAAGCCGTGGCGCAGGACAGAGAGCAGCCCCTCCGTCTCGCAGGCGGTGTTGAACGCCGTGCAGAACTTCCGCACCGGGTCCACCTGATTGGCGTTTTCAAAACGCGCCCATTCCTTAGGCTGGGTGCGCTGGACAAAGTCAATCAGGGTATTCACATAGAGCCCCTGTTTGGCGTCATAGGTGTCTGCGCCCTTGGTATATCCGCCCGCCGGGGAGAGAAAGAAGGATTCTATATCCGCTTCAAAGCGCTTTTCGGTGGTAATCATTTGGATTTCCTCACTTTACCTTTTGTGACATCTCGGGTTCTATGCATGCGCCAATATTCAACATTTTCCCATCTAATATCATCAGATAGCAATACTCATTCCCATAAATGTCCTCAACGAACAATTTCCAGCCGTGCATAGTTTCATTTTTGCTTGACAAGAAGATGCTCAAACCTGTGACGCAGTTTTTATCGACAATATTGCCCCATATTGGGATGTATGTATGATTGTCTGTAGTCACTTTCTTGACAACAGCGATGCCGTTGTCGCTGTTTTTAACATAACACTGTAGCGAATAATCACATCTGTCGCCTTCTGCCGATTTTAATGCCACATGCGGAATGCTGTCCCACACAGGTGCCTGCATAGGATGCTCCATAAATAAATAGGGCTTTGCCTCTTGAATTCGGATGCGGTCACTTTCAATTCTCTGAGCTTTCAATGTCCGTTGCACGCCCAACATTGTTAGACCGCCGCCAATGAGTGCGCATATAATCGGGATTATCACATCAGTCAGCCAGCACACTTATTTTGACCTCCTTTTTGCCCGTCACATACTCGTAAATCAGAGATTTCTTGTAGTTTTCGATTTCGGTGAGGTATTGCTGCTTTTTGGCAATCAAAGCATCAATGCCCGCGCATTTCGTATTCAATGCTTCAACAATCTCTGCTTGTTCCTCAACAGATGGAAGCGGAATTGTAAATGCTAACACCTTGCTTGAACTGGTACAAGCCAAGTTTGTTGTTTTGATTGCTGTCACATCAAAATACGAGCGCCCGACATCAGACACGGTTAAATATTCCAAGAACTCTGGAAGTAATGTATCCTTGCTTGTCTGAACCGCAAAAATATGATTTTGGTGTAGGCAAGGCTCAATCTCACCATGCCAAACACAGCCACGGCCCAATTTATCCCGATCTCCGCCTTCAGTCATAAGCACATCGCCAGCATGCAACCTGTATTTTAAATCTTCATCTTGCGTTACCTTGATCGTTGTTAACACAGACAAGTCAACATATCCATCTTGTACATTCGCAACTCTTAAATAAGGCCGTTCAACAAGGCTGTCAGTTTTTTCGTACTTTTTCCCGAGCGTTATTCCAGACTTAATCGCTGCACAATGGCGCAGCTGCGTTTTCCGCCACTCCGCTGGAATGTCCCCAATCCATTCAATGCCGCTGTCCTTCATCGGCCTGTCCCCACGGATGCCCTTGGTGACTGCCTGCGTAATGACCGCCTGTTTCAGCTTTTTGTATTCTTCAATGGACGCACGGGTCTTTTCCAATACAGCGTCAATTTTGGCGCACTCTGCATCCAAAAAGGCCGCAATGCGCTCTTGCTCGGCGATAGGAGGAACTGGAATTTGAGAATTTGCGAAATCAATATACTGGATATTTTTCCCTTCTCGAATACCCACTGTTAGATTATTCATCTTGCTAATAAAGCTCTGTGATTTAAACAGGTAACGATAATATGTGTCACAAATGGGTGATGTCGGATAAAAGACTTGATATGCAGGAGAACATACTCCCTCATACAAAGAATACTCGAATCCCCCCTGAAAGCTTCTTAGACTGATAACAAAATCGCCTTTATGTATTGTTTTGAACATTTGTAGATCTGTATCTTCCTTAACTTGGACAACGCCCTCAAGTTGGCTTTGCGGAACAACTCCGTATTTTTGTGTTGGAGAAAGCAAAACTTCAATTTTATTTCCTTTACTATTGCTTTGTGTAAATAGTGTCTTTGCTCTGCGCAATTCCCATCCCTTTGGTATTTGTCCAACCCACTCAATCCCGCTATCTCTCATTTCACGCATCTGCCGTCAGACCTCCTTATGGAACAGCGTGTTCAGGCTGTCGGCAATTTCACGCTCCAGCTTTTGAATCCGCTCCACAATGTCGTCCACCGGCTCCGGCGGCTGATATTCGTAGAAATAGCGGGTCATCGGAATTTCATAGCCCACCTTGGTCTTGCTCTTGTCGATCCACGCATCCGGGGCGTAGGGAAGAACTTCCCGGGCAAAATAGGCGTCAAGGTCCTGCACCAGCGGCACATTTTCGGTGTCCCGCAGGGCGGTGTCCGCCACCGGCTTGCCCCGCTTCATCACGATCTCGCCGTTTTCGTCCCGCTGCGGACGCTCCACTACAATTTTGTTGTAGCCGAACTCCTCACTGCCAAAAATCTTGCTCTCGCAGTACACGCCGGACTTGTCCCCATACAAGGCGTTGTTCCGGTATTCGCCGTAGGCCTGCACGATCAGCTCCCGGCAATGATCGCTGATGTCGTTGCGCTTGGTGCCGATGGCTTTGCGGCGCTGTTCATAGCAGTGGGACGCGTCAATGAGCTGCACCTTGCCGCAGCGGTAGGCGGGCTTGTCCTTGCACAGCACCCAGATATAGGTGGAAATGCCGGTGTTCATAAACTGGTCGGTGGAAAGCTGAACAATGGCGTCCAGCCAATCGTTTTCCAGGATATACTGGCGGATATTGCTGGGGCCGCTCCCGGCATCACCGGCAAACAGCGGCGAGCCGTTCTGAATGATCGCCATTTTGCCGCCCGGCGCCAGCTTGGACAGGCCGTTGAGCACAAAAAGCTGCTGGCCGTCGCTGATTTTCGGCAGACCGGGTGCAAAGCGCCCCAGCTCGCCCTTGGCGGCTTCGGCCTCCACCGCCTTTTGTTCCCGCTTCCAGTCGATGCCGAAGGGCGGATTGGAAATGCAGTACCGGAAGGTGAAGCCCGGGAACTGATCGTCGGAGAGCGTATCACCGAACCGCATATTATTGGGATCGCCGCCCCGGATCATCATATCCGCCTTTGCAATGGCGAAGGTGGAGGGGTTAAACTCCTGCCCGAAGCAGGTCACCTCCACATCGCTGTTCAGCTCGTGGATGCGCTCCTCCATACAGGAAAGCATCTGCGAGGTACCCATTGTCATGTCGTACACGGTCACATTGCCGTCATCCAGTTTGGCGTCGCACAGCAGCAGGTCGGTCATCAGATAGATGATGTCCCGGCTGGTGAAGTGCGCTCCGGCCTCCTCGCCGAAGGACTCGGAAAAGCGCTTGACGAGATCCTCAAAGATATAGCCGCAGTCCACGGCGCTGATTTTATCCGGGCCGAGGTAGCCTTTGGGGGAGTTGAACTCCTTGATGACCAGATACAGGCTGTTGCACTCCACCATACGGCGAATGATGTTGTCAAAATCGAACTTGGCCAGCACATCCTGCACATTGCCGGAGAACCCGGCCAGATAGTCCCGGAAATTTGCTTCAATGTTGTCCGGGTCGGCCAGCAGGCTCTCAAAAGTAAACCGGCTGGTGTTATAGAACTGATAGCCGGAAGCACGGGTCAGAAAGCCGTCGATAACCGCCAGCTTCTTAACCTTTTCATATTGCTCGATCACCGCATCGTGGGTAGGCAGCAGGCAGTCGTGAAACCGCTTGACCACCGTCATCGGCAGGATCACAAGGCCATATTCGTGGGGCTTGAACGGCCCACGAAGCACATCCGCCACATTCCAGATCATCGTGGCCTTTTCCTGTATATTTACGCCCACGGCGCTGCTTTTTTCGTTAACCATTGCTTTCTCTCCTCATCCAACTGCCACTTCGACTTTTTTGCCGCTGAAGGCCACGCCGTATTTATAAATCGTCCTGACCCCGGCTGTCGTCAGCTCGGTTTCGTATTTCTTGTCGTTGATCTGCTGCAAGGCCGTCTCGGACAGCTTTTTCAGCTTTTCGTCGCTGCAATTTTTCTCCGCTTTCAGCTCGATCAGGATGCCCGGAAGACCCTTTTGCGTGGGCTTCAGCTGAATGTCATAGCGCCCGTCGCCGGATTCCCGGTTGGAGGTCACGAAAGCGCCGCCCAGCAGGGCGCACAGGCCCAGCATAAAGCCGTGGTAGAAGTTCTCCCCGGCAGTATCGAAGGAGCTGACCGACTGGGTCAGCAGCGTCTGTATCTGCGCTTTCAGCCGTGCGTTATCGCCGGAGAAGATGGCCTCCTGAACGGAAATCGCCGTGGACGGCGGGATCAGATCCTCTAACCTCTGCAAAATCTCCTTGTTATACACCAGAGAGATCTCCCGGTTGGGCAGGGAGACCTCGCACATAAAATCGCCGCTGAAGGAGGGCGTGGTTTTCAGTGCCTTCAGATAGCCGGTCACCAGCAGGAAGCTGTAAATGGTGGAGGGATTGCTTTTGATCTGCGGATAGATCACGCCGGTGTCGATGAAGGTAGTAAAGGTCTCGCCGTTGACCAGGGAGGTCAGACGGTTATAAATCCCCTCGTCCGCCTGGGCAAGCACTTCCCCGATAATATCGTTGCTGCCGGTGGAGACCCAGAAGGGCCTCGGCTCACACTCGTTGCTGAAGTAGTTGACCACCGACCACGGGTTGAAAATCTCTGTCTTGCCGAAGCGGTAGCCGTCGTACCACTGGCAAATCTCGTCGTACTTATCGACAGTGCCGTAGTATTCCGCCATCTCCATCACCTCGTCGGCGGTGAAGCCGAAGTAGGCGCTGTATTTGTTGTCCAGCACGGAGTTGATGGACAGGTTGTTCATCCCGCTGAAGATGCTCTCCTTTGCCACCCGCAGAATGCCGGTAAGGAAGCCGAAGGACAGGTGCTGATTATCCTTGAAACCGCCGGAAAACAGGTTCCGCATAAACCGGATGACCTTGTCGTAATAGTCCTTCTGATAGCCCTGCTGGATGGGGGTGTCGTACTCGTCGATGATGATAATAGGCGCAACGGCATAGTGCTTGTGCAGCATAGCGGAGAGATCCAGCAGCGCCGACGCCAGCTCAACCTCGCTGACTTTGCCGTCTGCCAGCTTTTCATAGGTCTTTTTGCTGTACTCGTCGCACTTATCGCTGTTCAGCAGCTCTTTGTGCCGCCGGGTCTCCTTTGCGAAAATATCCCGGATGGCTGCAAAGGTCTCCTCCCAAGTATCAAACTTCACATCCTTGAAGGTCAGGAAGATTACGGGGTACTTGCCCTGATAATCCCGGTACTTCTGGCCGCAGGCCCAGATCTTCTTATCCCGGAAATAACCAGAGGTATCCTTGTCGCTCTTTTCAAAGTAAGTGCGCAGCATATCCATATTCAGCGTCTTGCCGAAGCGGCGGGGACGAGTGAACAGCGTCACCATCGGACGCTCGTCGATAAAGTCCTTGATCATCATCGTCTTGTCGATATAATAGTATTCCGACGAGGCAAGGCAGTAGTTGGACACGCCGATGGGCAGGGGCAGCTTCGGTGCGCGCTCCGTCTTGCGGAAAGCGCCCGTCTTGAGCCGCTGATCCGCCGGCTTCTGCGTATCAGCGGGGATCAGCCAACGATTGCCCTGCTTCTTCGCACCGGCGATTCTCCCGTTCTTGCAGAGCGTCGCAACTCTCCGCTCCGTTATATTCCAGCGCACTGCTGCCTCTCTTACCGAGATCATTTCAGCCATAGGGGATACCTCCACGCATAAAATCACAAGTACATTATACCCGAATAAAAGAACAATGTCAACAAAGTCCAGAACAATGTCGCTTCAAAACAGCATTGTTCTTTTTGCGCACAAAACAAGCGGAGACCATAGGCCCCCGCTTGCTCGTTACCCGTATACAATTTCCTGCATCACGATTTCGTTCGCTCGGTTTCGGATGCCGTTCATCTTCCGCACCCACGCCATCGGGTCATCGGCTTTCAAGGCCTCCGTCACACCCTCGGCATCTGCGTATTGTTCTACCAGCCGAAGAAAGAGTTCCTGCGCTTGCTCCTCGATGTCTGCGAGGTGCCCATCCAGCACCCCGGCGGTCAGCAGGTTATAATACAACACACGGTGGTGCTCCCTCAGAAAGGTGCGCCGCCGCTGGCCGTAAATGCCGATAGGCCGTTCTTCTTCGGGCGGTAAGCAAACATCCGGCAAGCAGTAGTCGCCCTGCCTTGTGTAAGTGCCGCCCAGCTGCTCAAATAGCGATTTCATATGTGATCCTCCCATTCAAAATTTCCACCGCAGGTCTGCAATGCAAAATGCACCTGCCTTTCGGTTACAGTCTACCAAAACCGAAAGGCAGGTGCGAGTGTGCGAATTTTTAAATCGCAGATTTTCTAATTGACATTATTTACTTTCCAAGATATAATTTATAGTGTAGGTTATGTTAAATTTGAGTAACTTATATGACGGAGCGACGAGAAATCCGAAAAGAACAACGGACTCAAAACTTCTACAAGCTTAAAATATGTAATTCCTAGATACTATCAATGTCGATTAAAATTCTCGTTACGCCATTGAGAACCCACAAGATAGGCTCCGGGAGATTCTCCTCTCCTTTGAGGTGGGCCCAGTTGCTGTATCAAAGCTTTACACCATACTTCTTAGACAGTCATTTAGGTGACCGTCTTGGTTGTTGTGCGTGTAAAGTTCCAATTCGGATAGATTGAGACCATACACGCATAATGTGTATGGTTTTACTTTTTGTCCGGATTGGAGGTGAAAGTAATGAAAATCAATAAATACAACGCTCTGCGATTTTGGGAAGAGTGCTACGGCAGCAAACAGTATGCAGAGGATTTTCACGGGAATTTAATGTGTAAAGACGGCTATGGTAACAATAACTTCTCTGTAAACTATTATGGGCAAGAAATATATTGTGGGTGGAACATTCATCATATATTGCCGTTAGCTTGCGGAGGAACAAACGCAAAAAGCAATTTGCTCTGTACTAATATTGCAACGAATGAAGAAGCTGGAGACAGAATCACATTTTGGATTGGTGAATCCCTGTATCAAGTTAAACGGATATACGGAACAAGAGATCACGAAATCATTAGAATTGGGTAAGGAGTTTTATTTATGGGAAAACACTTTTTTGACTACGATGACGGAAATTTTGCTCATACAATCTCAGACAATATGGCAATTGACTCTGACGGCGATTTGCTGATGCGTATGGGAGATAATATGGCAATGGATATGGATTCAGGTGAATTACATATCATATCCGGTTGGCCGGATGACGAAGATGATGACTAATTGATAAGCAGCCGCCTCTACGGAAATGCAGAGGCGGTTACTTTTACTTCTTCCGCCTCATCTTCCTGCTGAATTCATTCAGCGTCTGGATATGCCAGAGGCTTTTGCGGGTGATGGAGCGGAAGGTCAGGGAGCAGAAGAAATCTACAAGAAAGATTTTCGGGATACAAAACTTCAGTCCCTTTTGAAAGGCTTTCAGCGACCCGCGGCTGCACCAATTGTGGACGGTGGTCAGGGTGTAGCCGGTCAGAGTTACCACATCTTTTACCGTGACCACATCCGGGTATTTGCGCAGCAGCTTTTCATAGTAGCCGTGCATCTGCCGCAGAGTGTCCTCCGGCAGCTCCTTGGAGAGCCTCGCCACATAGTGGGTACCGTACCATCCCTTCGGCGCAGAATAGAGTTCGGGAAAAATCGCCCGCTCCTCCAAGTATGCTTTCACATCCTCTTTTCGGATTTTATAGCACCGGGTTTTCTTGCCCGACCACTCGCAGGGCACCTTGCCGCTTTTGAGCAGGTGCAGTGCCGTGGACTTGCTGATGTGGCAGATTCGGAAAAATTGCTCCTTGTTCATCACCTCGGGAACGCTGTCCCAGTTAACGGGGAATATATCCATTTGTAACACCTCAAAAATAGATTTTCGTCGGTTGGAAGCTCTATTCTGCGGTGTATGGCCGTCTCCTATTTTTTCTCTCCTATCTTCCCGCATTTCTCTCCAAAATCGGGGAAAATGCCGATTTGAACCCACTTTCAAAAAAGCCTGTCCCGCAAGGCTTTCCGGGCGAAAAAGCCTGATTTCAAGCGGCTTTCGGCGGGTACGGGGCTTACAGAAACGACCCCAAAACGGGCACCCCCGTCACAGTTGCATAAAAGACTCGAAATCAGTTTGCGAGCAATCGCACATGGGTTCGAATCCCATCCTCTCCGCCAAAAAAGTCCAGTAAACTCAAGGCTTAATAGTGACAAGTAACTATTTTGTCGCAGAGAACGGTGTGACCCGAAGGTCACGCCGTTTTTCTGTGTTCATAGGTTGTTTGCGTGATGATAGGCTCGGAAATAACGGGAATATCTACATCGTCCACGAAGTTGAAGAAAATCTTCACTTTCTGCTTGCGCTTGCCGCTGGATTTGTCCGGGGCATAGACGATGATTTTCTTGATATACTCGTTCACGATGGTCTGTGTCAGCTCCTCCACATCCACATATTTCTGTGTCAGGGCGATAAAGGCATCCAGACCGTCGTTCATTTCTTCCCGCTGTTCCACCCATTCTTCGATAACTTCAATTTCGAGCTTTAACCGTTCCTGCTCCGCTTCATAGTCCGCAGACATCTTTCTGTATCTGTCCTGATTGAGATTTCCAAGAACATAGTCCTCGTACAGCCGGGCGATGATGACATCCAGATCGGCAAGGCGTTTCTTTGCCTGTTCCAGCTTCTTTTTGTCATCCCGGATGCTGCGCTCCTGGTCAGTCCTGCGGCATTGCAGCCATTCCTCCTGAAAACCGTCCACATCGCTTCGGATATACTCATTGACTGCCCGGATGCGTTCCAGAACGATTTCACGAAGCACATCTTCCCGGATATAGTGGGCAGTACAAGTACCACGGTTGCTCTTGTAGTTGTTGCAGACGTAGTGATCCTGCTTGCCCTCAAAGTTTTTGCTTGTGGCAAAGTGGAGCTTGCCGCCGCAATCGGCACAAAACAGAAGCCCGGAGAACAATCCCTGCCGTTCCGCTTTTGCAGGGCGGCGTTTGTTTTTCCTCAGTTCCTGCACCCTGTCAAACTGTGCCTGAGATACAATCGCTTCCTGTGTGTCCGGCAGATAAAACATATTCTCCGGCTCATTGGGAATCCGCTTTTTCAGCTTGTAGGACTTGGAATAAGTCTTGAAGTTGCAGGTACAGCCTGTGTACTCCTGCCGTTCCAAAATCCCTACAATGGACTGGTTGCCCCAGTGGTACGGTCTTTCCGGCATCGGCTTTTTCTTTCGCTTGGCATAGAGTGCCTTTGCAGTCAGAATCTGCTTTTCTTCCAGAATCCTTGCAATCTGCTCCGGGCCTTTGCCGTCAATGCAAAGGTCGAAGATGAGCTTGACTACCGGAGCCGCTTCTTCATCCAGAATCCAGTGATCCTTGTCCTCCGGGTCACAGCGGTATCCGTAGGGCGGTTTGCCCATGTGCTTCCCACTGGTTCCTCTCTGCCGCAAACTGACACGGACTTTCTTGCTGGTATCACGGGGATACCACTCGTTGAACAGATTACGGATTGCGGCGAAGCCCTCGCTGTCTCCCCGGTTGCTGTCTACGCCATCATTTATAGCGATAAAGCGGACATCATAACTCGGAAAGATAATATCCGTATATTGTCCAACAGTCAGATAGTCACGACCAAAGCGGCTGAGGTCTTTGACCAGCCAGCAGCCCACAAGCCCCTGCTTGACAAGCTCAAAGCCTTCCTGCACACCGGGACGATTGAATAATGAGGTGTGATAGCGATAGCGGCAAAAAGCTAATAAAATCAATGGTTTTGCGGACAGCGGATAGACAGGGAATGTGTTAAAAACTGAATACGCACACAAACGGCGTTACCTTAACCCCTTTGGGGGAGAAAGTAACGCCGTTTTTTTATGCCCGCAGGAAAGGAGGTGCAGCCGGAATGTATTTCACAAAGGGCAAGCAGCGGGCGTTTGAATTGCTCATGCAGCAGAAGCCGGGATTTGACCGCTATCAATCCGGTTGTGCCGGAGATGATGAAGATTGCGGCACTTGCCGTTTCTACCGCCCCGGGTGGAAATATGAGTTTTGCGTTTTCAAAGAGTGTCCCTATTGCCCCGGCAAGAGGACGCGGAAAACGCCCGCCAGCATGGACAAATAGACGGGTAAAAACCCTTGTGTTATGCGGCTTTGCAGACGCGAAAACGGCAGAGGGCATATTGCAATACCAAAATCGCCGAAAGCGGCTTTCTAATTGTCCACGCAGACCAAGAGAGGAAGTGATGAAACATGGCAGTTTTCCGAGTTGAGAGAAATACGGGATATACCGTTATGAGCAACCACCACTTGCGAAACAAGGAACTCACCATAAAGGCAAAGGGCTTGCTTTCGCAAATGCTGTCCTTGCCGGAGGATTGGGATTATACCCTTGCGGGATTATCCCATATCAACCGGGAAAAGATCGACGCAATCCGCGAAGCGGTAAAGGAACTTGAAAAGGCCGGGTACATCGTCCGCAGCCGGGAGCGCGACGAGAAAGGACGCTTGCGGGGTGCGGATTATGTCATATACGAGCAGCCACAGCCGCGAGAGCCGGAAGCAGCTACCAGCGGCGAACAGCCGCCTATATTGGATTACCCTACGTTGGAAAATCCAACATTGGATAATCCAACGTTGGAAAAACCTATGCAGGAAAAACCTACGTTGGAAAATCCAACGCAATTAAATAAAGATATATCAAGTAAAGAACAATCAATTACTGATTTATCAAGTACCCATTCCATTCCTTTCCATTCCCCAAACCCCTTGCCCTTTGCACAGGGCAAAGCGGCTACGCCGCCGGAAAGGAAAAGAACGGAAGCGAAAAGCAATAGCGCAGTAGAGATTTACAGGGAGATTATCAAGGACAATATCGAATACGACCATCTCATTCAAAACTGCAAAATCGACAAAGACCGTTTGGACGAGATTGTTGACCTCATGCTGGAAACCGTCTGCACAGCCCGAAAGACAATCCGTATCGCCGGGGACGACTACCCCGCCGAACTTGTCAAATCAAAGTTTTTGAAGCTGAACAGCAGCCATATTGAGTTTGTTTTGGACTGTATGAGGGAAAACACAACCAAAGTGCGCAATATCAAGCAGTATCTAAAAGCGGTGCTGTTCAACGCGCCGAGTACCATTGACAGCTACTATACCGCCCTTGTCAATCACGATTTTTACGGCGGCGAATGAGCATAGCCGCACTTTACCGGGAAAGGAGTTGATACCTTGCAGGAGGAAGTAACCCAAAAAACGATTGCCCTATACGTCAAAGTGGGAAAAGGCGCGGCGCGGCTTACCGAACAGGCGTTACAGAAAGCAATCCGAAAGTTTTTGGAGCAGAAAAGCAAGCCCGCGCATGGGAAACAGACCATGCGCCAGCTTATGAAGCAGAACGCGGGCGTTTCCAACATCGAGATCACCGACGCGAATATCAAAGCCTTTGAGAGTACGGCGAAGAAATACAACATAGATTTTTCGCTGAAAAAGGTTAAGGGCGAGCAGACCCGTTACCTTGTGTTTTTCAAAGGCCGGGACGCGGACGTTATGACCGCAGCGTTTCAAGAGTTTTCCGCAAAGAAGCTGAACCGGGAGAAAAAGCCCTCTATCCGCAAAGCCCTTGCCGCTGCAAAGGATAAGGCGAAGCAGCTTAACGCCGCCCGCGACAAGGTAAAGAAAATAGACAGGGGGCGCGAGATATGAAGCAGATAAACTACAAAAAGCTGATACTTCCGAATATCCCCTATGTGTTCTTTGTCTATCTCTTTGATAAAGTCGGACAGGCGGTGCGCCTTGCCCCCGGCGCGGATATTTCCGAAAAGATACTGAATATCACAAAAGGATTTTCCGAAGCGTTTTCAAACGCCTTGCCGAGCGTGTACCCGCTGGATTTGCTTGTTGGCATTGTCGGCGCGGTGGTTATCCGCTTGATTGTCTATGTCAAAGGGAAAAACGCAAAGAAATACCGCAAGGGCGCGGAGTACGGCAGCGCACGTTGGGGCAACGCCGAAGATATTAAGCCCTACATAGACCCGGAGTTTCAAAACAACATCATTTTGACACAGACGGAACGGCTTACCATGAACAGCCGCCCGAAGCAGCCGAAGTACGCGAGAAATAAGAACGTCGTCGTAATCGGCGGCAGCGGCAGCGGAAAAACAAGGTTTTTCGTCAAGCCTAATTTAATGCAGCTTCATTCCTCTTACGTCTTGACAGACCCGAAAGGCACCGTCCTAATCGAGTGCGGGAAGCTGCTGCAACGGGCGGGCTACCGCATTAAGGTACTGAATACGATTAACTTCAAAAAATCCATGCACTATAACCCTTTTACCTATATCCGCAGCGAAAAGGACATTTTGAAGCTGGTAAACACGCTGATAGCGAATACCAAAGGCGAGGGCGAAAAAAGCGCGGAGGATTTTTGGGTAAAGGCAGAACGGCTTTTGTATTGCGCATTGGTGGGCTACATCTGGTACGAAGCCCCCGCAGAGGAAATGAACTTTATTACCCTGTTGGAACTTATCAACGCCAGCGAAGCACGCGAGGACGACGAGGAATATCAAAGCCCCGTCGATTTGCTCTTTGCCGACTTGGAGGAACGCGACCCCGACCATTTCGCGGTGAAGCAGTACCGAAAATATAAATTGGCGGCGGGCAAGACAGCAAAATCAATCCTCATTTCTTGCGGTGCGCGGCTTGCCCCCTTTGACATTAAGGAACTCCGCGATCTCATGTCCTACGACGAATTAGAACTTGATACGTTAGGCGACAGAAAAACAGCTTTGTTCCTCATAATGAGCGATACGGACAGCACGTTTAATTTTGTTATCGCTATGCTGCAATCGCAGCTTTTCAATTTGCTTTGCGACAAGGCCGATGATGAATACGGCGGCAAGCTGCCCGTCCATGTGCGGTGTCTGTTAGACGAGTTCGCCAACATCGGTCAAATCCCACAGTTTGAAAAGCTGATTGCCACAATCCGCAGCCGGGAAATCTCGGCTTCTATCATTCTGCAATCGCAGAGCCAGCTAAAAGCCATTTACAAGGACGCGGCAGAAATCATACTGGACAATGCCGACAGCACCTTGTTTTTGGGAGGGCGCGGGAAAAACGCAAAGGATATTTCGGAAAACTTGGGACGGGAAACAATCGACAGTTTCAACACTTCCGAAAATCGCGGTACGCAGGTTTCTCATGGCCTCAATTATCAAAAATTGGGAAAGGAGTTGATGACACAGGACGAAATCGCAGTTATGGATGGAGGAAAATGTATTTTGCAGTTGCGCGGTGTGCGCCCCTTTTTCAGCGACAAATACGATATAACGCAGCACCCGAACTACAAATATCTTTCCGACTTCGACAAGAAAAACGCTTTTGACGTTGAACGGTATATGTCTACCCGTCCGGCAATCGTAAAGCCGGACGAACCCTTTGACATATACGAAATAGATTTGTCCGACGAGGACGCAGCCGCCGAATGACAGGCGGCATTTTTATTTACAACAACATTTTTTGAGCCGTTTTAGCGGCAGAAAGCGAGGTTTCTATGGAGTTTTTCAACAGCGCAGTTGACGTATTGCAGACTTTGGTAATCGCCCTTGGCGCAGGACTTGGCATTTGGGGCGGCATTAACCTCATGGAGGGGTACGGCAACGATAACCCCGGCGCGAAGTCGCAGGGCATGAAACAGCTCATGGCTAATTAGATGTAATAAAAGCGGAGAAAGGAAAAGCACAATCCAGACGGAACCGGCGGTGTAGTCAAGAAATATTGTGGAAACGCAAGATTTCTGCTATAATGGGTATAAAACACTTGACGATGGAAAGAAAGGCGGGAAGCCTATGCACATTAGTTATCAGCCACTATGGAACACACTGAAAGAGCGTGGCATGAGGAAAGAGGATTTGCGGCTTGCCGCCGGTCTTACCACAAATATGATTGCCAACATGGGCAAGGGAAAGAATATCAGCATGGAAACGCTGGTTCGCATTTGTGAAGCCTTGAATTGTGGTATTATGAATGTGATTAAATTAGAACAGGACAATATCTAAAGCGATATAATTTTATATTTGATTCGATTTGCACAAAAAATTAAATTTTAATTGTGTATATTTTCTATTGTACCCAATGTAAATAAGTGCTATCATAAAATAAAACAAGTACATTTGAAACATTTTATGATTTGAGAGTGTGCTTGCAGGTTAGTAGCATATTGCCAATAACTGAATACAAAAAATGTAGATTCTGGTCATTTTAGAAAGGAGCATTGTTTATGAAAAAATTTAGTAAAAGATTGTTTACCTCGTTGGTAGCGTTTTGTATGCTTTTTTCTGTGAGTGCGGTTCCTGCTTTTGCAGCGGAAACAACAACGGAAATAACGGATACTCAACAGCCGGTAGTCATTGGAGAATATGACGGATACTTAACCGATGTTATGATTTCCGATGGTGTCACCAAAAGAGCAGTCGCTAATGTTCGTATTAACTCTTATGCAACTTATGATGAGGATGATGGGATTCAAGTTCATGTGAAGTTGTATGTACCGTGGTATGAATCTCCAAAACCGGAGTTCACTGGTATGACTGGTACAGTTAATGTGCTTATGAACAAAAAATCCACCAATACGGCATTTGCAGAATTAGCCGACGGTGAAGAAACAATCGAAACTGATGTGGATACTGGAAGAACAGGTAATAGCGGAGATAAGGGAACGGTTTCTGTTTCTGGTGTTGCTACCGCTAATAATGCCTTGGCAGGCGGTGGAGCTTTCGCTATTTCTTACCCTGTGACACTTCCCTAATTAAATGCAAAACAGTTGTGAATTAAGGTTGGTAATAGGTAAAATGAAACGGTTATTGGCAATATGCGTATGTTTTTTTATGTGTGTAGGCTTATGTTCGTGTGATTCTTCCCAAACTCGGTCGGTATCATCATATAACTGGTCTTTAGAATTTATTACTGATTTAGATGGTAATATGTTATTCTCAGGTTCAGTGCATGATGACATACCAGTATTGGATTTGACATTGAGTTTTGAAGAAAAAAGTTTTATCTTAACAGATAACACTCATAAACAAGAATGGACAGGTACATATTCGCTTGAAAAGATTGACAATTCTTCTTCGAAACTCGGATTAACTTTTGAAAATTTAGAGGAGCCTGTTACAGGCGTATATGGAACAAGAGTTTATTCTGATGATTCAGAAAGCGCAACAATTACATTACAAACTGATGAAAATATCCTGTCTTTTGTTGGAGAAGATTCATAAATAAAAACAGCCGCTGTAGGAACAAAATCCTACAACGGCTGTTTTTATTTCCACGGCCTGCGCCGGAAGTTCATACCAGACTGTTTTATCAGCGGGGATTTCTTGAACAGCTTTTTCAAAAGGCTTCGTTCCTCTTGTGAGAGCCGCTTGTATTTGAGCCGGAACGCCTTGCAGAATATCTCCGTGAATTGCTGAACCCTGTCCCCCGGAGATTGCATGGCCTTTTGTACTTCCCGTATAAGTTCATCGGCAGGCGTGGTATCCGGCGCACTTTCGCTGTCATTTTCGTGCGCCTTGCGTATATCATGGAGAATGACGTCCCATGTTTTGTGCGTCACATGGCAGAAAAAATCTTCTTCCTCTATCTGACAGGCTTCCAACACTTTGATTGCCCGGTCTGCCGCAGCTTCGGGGTGTTCTTCCAGTACCATAGCCCGTAAAGCAGCCAGTGAGCTGTTTGTGTCATGGAAGTGCATGGTTGCTATCCCGTCCACATAGATTTCTGCGTCTGCCAGCAATTCCTTAAATTTTTCATGGGAGATAATCTCACACAGCAGCCGGTTATTGAAGCGTTCACTTTTCAGCAGTTCCACGACTTCATCACTCAAATGTAATTCTTCTATCGGGGTGTTTTCATATCTCCGATTATTGGTAAGGCCGAGCAGATAGTCAACCGACACCTGATAGAAGTCTGCCAGCTTCAACAGGCTGCCGTGGTTAATTTCCTTGTATTCGTCGTTGTCGTTTTCATAACTGCCGAGGGCTGATTTTGAAATGCCGGTTTCCTGTGCCAGTTCTTCCAGATTCAAGCCCCGTTCCACCCGTAAATCTTTCAGGCGTTCCTGTACGGAAATGCGGGTTTTCATAAACACATCGCTCCTTCCTGCGGCTGGCTGCCGCTGTTATTCCTTATTTTACCATAAATATTTCTACTCTGCAACGCTCTGAAGCACCCAAATACTGAACATTTCAGCCCTTTGAAGTTCGGTGAAATCGGGGTTATTAGTAACATAGTAGAAACACGCAAAAAAGGCCCTTCCAGCTTGAACCGGAAGGGCCTTTGTCATGGTTAGGTTTTGGCGGCGTAGTCAAGGGAAATCCAGCCAGCACCGCTTTTCAGTTTGCCCCACTTGGCCGCACCTTTGCCGGTGCTTTCAGCCACGATGGTATAAATACCGGGCTGGATGTAGCCGGTTGCACCGTAGTTTGTGCCGGGGCCTTTACGGATATTCAGGTTGGTGATCTTCACCCGCACAAGATAAGGGGTCACGGTGGCCCCTGTGGTGCCGCCTGTGGGCTTTTCTGCGGTTGGGGGTGTAACTACTACCCCACCACCATTGGAAGCGCCCTGAAGCCTTCTGTTGACTTCTGCGGCAATCTCCCCGTGTCTGGAATAAAGATATTCCCCCGGACAGGCTTTGTTGGCGAAGTCACGATGAACGGTCATGTTGCATCCGTTCCGATGGTTCACACGGTCATTCTTGTTCGTACTCCATACCAACTTCTTGATCCCGTTCCGCTTGCAAATATCCGTTACCAAATCCAACAGGGCCGCATAAGCCTTGGCGGTGACGGCGTAAGGGTGGGTGGTGTCGGAAGCAACTTCAATGGTGATTGCCCGGTTGTCATTGGTGCCGTTGCTGGAACACCAAGAACGATCCTTTTCATCCACGGAAAGGCCAATGGAACCATCCTTACCAACAACATAGTTGGCGGAACATTGCCGGTCTGTGGTGGCGAAATAATCACACCCCTGTTTTGCTGTCCATTGCCCAACGATACAATGAATCGTGATGGTGTCAATGGCGTGGTTCCGGGGGCTGGTTTTGTTTTTCGTGATCCGGGTATAGGTTGCAAGGCTGGAATTACTCATTTTCGGTATCTCCTTTCACTTGAAGAATGGCTTTGAACTTGGTGAAGGCTTCACCAATGTATTTGCAAGAAACCATCAGGACAGCGCCCACAATAACCAAGTCTGCAAAAATTTCTGTGTATTCCTCCGGGATTGCCCACCCAAGCTGATCAGCATAAATGGGAAGGGTGGTGATTGCCACACACAGCAAGGTCAGGCCCACAACGAAGGTGGCAACCTTCAGCCCGGAATTGATCATCTTCTGTTTGTCGAAAGGCTGAAGCAAAACCTTGATGTTGTAGTAAAGGGAAAAGGCCACATTGGACAGGTACGCACACAGGAAGATCAGCATGGCCCACCCAATATTGATCAGGTTGTTCAAAACAGCGTTCAGCATGGTTCAAATCTCCTTTGCATCGTTATAAATTTCAGGGCCGTACAGTTTCCGAAGTTTAATCCGGTTTTCGGCCTTGGCTTTGGAATAGTAAAACCCGGTTGCGGTTGCCAATTCAGCAAATATGGCGGGGATCAAATAGGCCAGCGGTTCAAGGTTTTCAGTTTTCCAAACCATGATAAGGGTGAAGGCCGTAACCCCAACGGTTACGGCCCCCACCACATACAGGATCAGCTTGGAAAACTCAATCTTTTGCTTTCGGGATGTTCGGCGGCTCACGCATCAACACCACCTGCAAGCCCATCAAGGCGGTGGTGGGCGGATTTGGCGGACTGTTCCACGGCCACAAGGCGTTCCCGCAATTCCTGAACTTCACCCTTGACATTCTTCATGTCAGATTTGATTTCGGACACTCCATCCCCGATGTTTTCCAGCTTCACAATCACGGTGGTAAGCTGGGCGGTTTCCTCGGCGGTGTCTTTCTTATCGTTGCGCTTCAGGTTGGAAATACCGGAATACAAGGCAAAGGAAACCGAAAGAACAGAAATTACAATAGACAATTCAAGCGTCATGTTTACCTCCTATCAGGCCCCGATCAGGGCGGCAATATAGCGCAAATCCTCAACAGGGCCGTTGTAGAAGTCATGATTCCAAATCCAATGATCTTCCTGTTCCGGGCGCTTGTACTTCTGACAAAGGGCATCTTCCCAAATCTTCCCCCACCGGGCCTGATACCCGGCATCACGCTTTTCCAGCTTGGGAATGATCCGGTTCAACAGTTCGCCCCGTTCCTGCCCCATGCCATCATCATTCTGTGTGAAGAAGTCATAGGCGTTTTGGCTGGTGGCCGAACACACCGGAAGATCATTCAGGATCAAAAAACCACCCTGACCATTCAGGGTGGTTCCATACGGAATGTTCACTTGTCCGCAAATCGCCTTGAACCTTGCCCGTTTACGGCAAACATAGGTTTTATACTCCATCCGTGCTTTCCTCCCACCCGTACACACCGGGTTCCCACACATTGGAATCCACCGTGGAAATCCAATGCTTTTCCTTATGGCTCACCTTTGCCCCCTTGGAATAAGCGTCATGCGCTCCCACCGGTTGGCTCCATTCGGGCCATTCTTCAGCGGGATCACTCGTTTTGCTCCACAGGCTGGAAGCCGTGTCCGGTGTCCAATCCGCTTGGGAAGTATGGGCCTGAACGCACTTGTAAAGGGTTCCGTTATACCGGCGAATCTGCCCCACCGTGTAGCCAACAGGGAAAGCCCATTCAGCGAACAAATCAGCGTGTTCCGCCGCCGTTTCAGCGTCAATGCTCCCGGCTTCCGCCAAGGTTACAAAGACGATTCCACCGGCTTCCGTGGCCTTGGTGATCTCGCTTCCTGCGTCCGTCTGTTCCAAACTCACCGTTTCCAGTTCATCCATAGCGGCACGGCCCAACAAATGGTAAGCTACACCCTCAAAAACAATGCCCGAAGCGTCAGGCTCCGGGCAAAGGACATAGCAACCATTTTCGGCTTTTTTGATGTAGTTCAGGTTCTCGGTCAGGCCGATACCGGCCCCGGCTTTGATGATTCTAAACATTGTCCACCTCCGAAAAAGATTGCATGGTAAAGCCGCCGCAACCTTAACAACCGTCCATGATCGTTGAAGTTCCGGTAATAGGCGCTTTGGCACTCCATGTATTGTTCTATGTCAAAGAAGGATCGTTTTCCCTCTTTGAACTCTTTGTGAAACAGCTTCAGCTTTCGCCTTGCCCGTTTCACTCCATCCCGGCTTCCATTCACCTTGATCTTGCCGGTTTCGGTAAGGGTGAACCGTGCTTTACAGAACCGGAATGGCTTTGTAAGCGGGATCACCTTACACTTACGCTTGTTCACTCGGATTCCAGCGGCTTCAAATCGCCTTACAATTTCATGGCCCATCAGCTTTGCTTCATCCACCGTGGGAAAGAAAGCATAGTAATCATCCATGTAATGACCGGCGCAATGAACACGGGCCTGACACTTGATCCATTGGTCAATTTTACTTGGTAACGCCACCATTTCCTGTTGGGAAGGCTCCACGCCCAAAGGCATCCCCCGGCCCGGTGTCGGGCATGGGGAATACTGGATTACAGTATCAGCCAAGTTTTGAAGTTCAGGATTCAAAATCAATTCCCGGTGCCGCTGATATAATAGGGCGTGGGAAGCGTTTGGAAAGAACCCTTTCAAATCCAACAGCAACACAGCACCTTCCCGGCCATAGCGCCGGTAATGCCATCCAAGCTGTTGTTTGATCCGTTTGAACTGCCAATGAAGGCCCTTTCCTTTTTGGCTTGCTCCGTTGTCATAGATCATGGAAGGTGAATATAGCGGGATCAGAACTTCATTGCAAAGGGTTTTGTGGATTTGTCGATCCGTAATATGTGGGGCATCTATCGGGCGGATTTTGCCCCGTTCCCGAAGGATGAAATGGGAACAGGCTTTGGGTTTCCATTGCTGTTCCAATACCGTTCGCCGCCGTGTTGCCGTACCAGAAAACAGGTGGCCTTCAAAGTTTTGAACACTTTGCTTCCACCGCACCCCGTTACAGCACTTTTTCCCATAGAAGAACATCTTCCGGTAGGAAAAGACTTTATTCATCGGCCCAAGGCTATTACACCGGGCCTGTTTCCGTTCCAACCGCTTTGCTTTGCGGCGCTGGAACCTTGCTTCATGCCGTTCTTGGCTTGTCATAATAAAAGTATTCGCCCCTCGTACAAATATCTTGTAGGGTGCCGTCTAAATTGCTTTGCCCTCACACATGAAATGGGATAAGGCACATTCACCCACCATGCAAGAAGCGTCCGTGTAAGGGCATCAAAGGGCAGTTTTAGGGATTGAAACCCAAGGAAGTACAACTCCTTTTACATCGGTCGTCTTTCACCTGAAAAGCCGTTTGCCTTCTGTTACTACATTTGACCGTGTATATTTGCAAAATCCGGGCCGCACACCAGCACAGTAATTGGCATTGTTATTGTTGTTGTTGCCATCCGTGTTGACATTCTGGAAATTATTGTTGTTGTTGTAATTAGGGGAACGAAGCCACCACCACACCGCCAACAGGCTCATTATCAGTTGCACACCTAATGGGAAATTATTTCTGTTTTGCTGTTACATTTTTGATCGCCCCTTTCAGAAGTTCGTTTTCTTTGTCGATCAGTTCACCCAAGTTTTGGGCCATCTTATCCAGTTTTTCCATTGCATCCTGTGACTTCACCGGGTTCCCCTTGGAAGTGGTAAAGGCCCCTTCCGGGTTCTGGTTCAGAATCAGGTAAACATGGGTCAAGCGAACATCCAGCGCCATCAGGGAAGCCCGTGCTTCAAGAAGATGGGCCTTCCTCATTTCAATGCGCTGGTTGTCCGAAGGAAAGATACTATTGGCCTTCTCCGCATGGTCGATGATCTCACCGGCCAGCTTTGCCACCGGCTCCGCAATCAACCGGGAATACCGGGCTGAAAGACGGGTCAGGAAGTTCAGGGTTTCAACATAAATCTGATTGGCCGTGTTGATGAACTCGGCCTTGCTTGTGGTTCTCTTTTGCTTCAGGACAGACATTTTCAGTTATACCCCTTTGGGTGAATTATCGACACTGATCGTTCCTTCCGCCTTTTCCACTTCTTCCAAGTGTTTCAGAAGAACAAATTCAATGTAATTGGTAATGGATCGGTGTTCACGGGTTGCAAGCGCCCCGATCTTGTCAAAGACTTCATCAGATAGGCGCAAGGTGAAAACACGCTTGTTTGTTGCCATACAATACCCCCTTCAAACAGGCTTATGGATATTGTATGGCTGATTTTGTCCGGTGTATGCACTCAAAAGACAGTCAAATGATAGCACTTTGCCGGAAAACCCCCATTTTCAAAAAATCGTCGGGCGGCTTACGCCGCCATTATTATTTTTATTTGGGGTTCCCTCCCGGAACCGCCGCCTTGCGGCGGCGGGATGAGGGCGGGATCATCCTGCGGGGGATTAGGCGGCAAAGCCGGGCCGCACACCAGCACAGTAATTGGCATAGTCACTGTTGCCGGTGCCATCCGCGACGACATACTGGAAATTACCGCTGCTGTTGTAATTAGGGGATCGAAGCCACCACCACACCGCCGTGGACACGGCGGAATGATTATAGGCTACTCTACTATTACCGGCTTTGTAGTAATCGTATTGTGCCTGATAATTCTGTTCATAGCTATTTGCATAGCTTCTTGTTCCGAACACTTCAAATTCAGCAAGCAAGAACAAGTAATCGGTGGTGGCCGTTACATAAGTCTGAACATTGCCGCCACCGTTGGCGGTATTATCGGTGTACTTGGTCACGGGTTGCATAACCGCCCTCAAATCGGCGGGAAGCGCCGCCATCAAGCTATTCGCCAACGGGCTTGTGGGGGTGTTACTGTTGCCCAATACAGTTTTTCTCATGTGTGAAGCGTTCCAACCGCCGCTGTTCGTCTGACTGGTATTCATGCGGAAACCATCACCGGTGTTGTTATAATTGCTATCACACAAAGCAACTGCCGTGGAACCGATCTTCCCGATCTGGAAGTGAATCTTGTTCGCACCTTCCTTGGCGGAATTGTGGTTGAAGCCCAAAATAAAGGCGTTCACGGTCAAGTTGCTGAAAGTGTAATTCCTCACGGTGCCATTCAGAACGATGGATTTCACATCACCAACGGCCCAATAGTTGGCCCCCAAACCTGCGGAACTGACTTCCCGGATGGTTGCCCAACTGTTATCGTTCAGAACCTTGGTGGGCAATGTCACTTCAACGGAACAGGTCTTATTGGCCGGGGCCGTGTGGTTGGTGCCAGCGGCCACGCTGACGGTGATTGTGGCGCTTCCTTTGGCCTTTGCGGTAACAGTTACCACCGAACCGGAAACACTCACAGAAGCCACCGTGGGGGCGCTGGAAGTGGCCGTAATCTTACCATCACCCGCCCTTGTCACGGTGATGGTGTCCGTGGTCTTTGCGGCGGTCAGTTTGATGGAAGTCTTATTCAAAGACAAACTACCAGCGGCCTTGGCAATGCTCCAAGCAACCGTTTTGGCCCCGGTGCTTCCATCAGCCCACTTGTAGTTCGTTTTCGGCGTGAAGGTGGCATTGTAGGAACCAGCGTTCGTGCCGCTGGTAGTTCCTCCAAGCGTCATTTTCCCGCTGTCATAGTTGTTCCAAGCGGGGCTTTGGGCCGAACCGGTATAAGTAAGGCTGTTGCTCTGCGTGGGGATCGTCATGGTGGCGGCGTTGATCGTCCAAGTCACTTCCTTGGCGGTCTGCGTACCGTCTGCCCACTTATACTTCCCTTTAGGGGTGAAAGTGGCCGTGTAGGTTCCAGCATTGGTGCCGGTAGTCACGCCGCCCAAGGTCAGCGCATCGGGGTTATAAGCGTTCCAAGAAGGGCTTTGGGCCTGTCCGTTATAGGTCAGGGTGCCATTCTGCGAAGGAAGAACATTGATGGTATAGACGATACCGGACACAGCATCCAAGGCCGCATTTGCGGCATCCTGTGCGTTCTGTGCGGCTTCCACACAGGTTCCGATCTGGTTCAACAGATACGGGTGGGCGGTCTGATCAAGGTTGTGTTCGCTCACCTTGTTTTGGGCCGTACCTTTGGGATCATAGTTCATGCTGGGAAGCTGTTCGGCGGGAACCTTACCATCCACCAGATCAGCCTTCCCGGATTGACCTTTCTGAAGGGCTTCAACGGCATCCGCATTGGCCTTCATTTGGGTATCAATCTTATCCATGTTTTCATTCTGAACCCCTACATCATAAAATTCAGATTCAAGGGGTTTAGTCAGCTTGTAGTTGGTTGTTTTATTCGCCATTCTTCAAAACCTCGTTTCTCAACTGATTATGGGTATAGGCGGCAAGCTGGGCATGGGTGAACCGCCCAAGTTCCGCATGGGTGTTATAAAGCTGAAGCAAGGTCACAACCATGTTTTGGGGAACAACCCGGTTCAGCAAAGATTCAACATCATTGAAGTTGTTCTTTGCGGCCAACCCGATTTTCACAAGAAGCTGATAGGTGCCTTCTTCCACATCAGCGGAATAGTTACCCTTCCCGCACAGCGTTTCAAGGATGTTCCGAAGCTGGGGCAAGGTGTACGGAAGTTCTTCATTGATCCGGGTCAGAATACGGAACCGGCGATCTTCAAGGCTGTCTGTTCCTTTGGGCGTAATTCCCAAAATCTTTTCCCATCGGGAAAGGCCCATGTTTCCAGCGGTGGGAATGAACTGGTTATCAAGAAGATCATCCGTGGTGTTCCACGCCTTTTCAATTTCCGGCTGTTCGCTCCCCATGATCCCCTGAAACTCCGCATAATCACGAATGACATAGGGAAGATAATCAATCAGTTTGCGTTCCATGCTCCCGCCCCCCTTATCCGTTGATCACGATGGTTCCCGGCTCAATGGTTCCCAAAACCGGGATGTGGTCAAGGGTCAGGGTACAGTTCGCCGCTTCACCGTTGATCTTGGTGTTGGCAATATCCAGAATACCGGTGATTCCCAACAGGCGGCTTTCCACCTGACTGATACGAACCACAAGGGCTTCATTCTGGTCTGCCCAACTTTGGGCCAGTTCCAAGAAGTAACCGTTGATTGCTTCCGTGACATAGGCGGAAACATCATCCCAACTCCATTCCCGCTGATAGTACAAATCGAAGGAAAGGTTGATGGTATCTTCACCCACGCCTTCAACCCTCACCACATGGCCGATGGGGGCAATGCCCACACCTTCACCGGCGTTCTGAAGTGGGTCAACTGCGGTCTGCACCTGATCCACAAGGGCTTCCGAAGGCTTCTTGAAGGAACTGTTGATGATCACCAGCTTCACGGTTCCGCCCACGGTTAGCTTGCTATTGGCTCCCGCCGCATACACGGCATTCAACCACGCCTTGATTTCCTCGGACACACCAGAAAGGCCGCTGATCCAAGTGTCGGTTCCCGTGGGCGGGATCAGCTTGGCCGGGTTCAAATCGCTGTTCCAAACCCGATATACCTTCACACCGCCCACGCCGGGAATGGCGTTCACCTTTTCCAGATAATCCGCACGGTTGCCGCCGAAGGCTTGGGCGTTCAGGCTATCCATGTAACGCTGTCTGAAAATCTCGGTATCTTCTTCATCCTCACCGGGGATCACCACGGCGGAAATGGAACAGGTTTCAAGCCCGTCCACATACTCAATGGGAATCACCGTTCCGGTGTAGTCATTACCGGCTTCACCAGCGGTTTCACAGGTGATTTCATACTTACCACTTCCACGGTCAGCCGAAACATAATAGTTCAGTTCTCCAATGGAAAAGCGGGTGTTCATGGGAAGGTGCAAGGTGGTTGGTGTAATGCTCAACTGCAACACGGCGGAGCTTGCCGGTTGCGGTTTCAGCCCCCTTTCTGCCGCCCTCAAAATGAGATAAGGGCGGGTTGCGGTGTCTGCAAAGGTTTCATTCAGCACCGTATCAAGGGCAATATAAAGATTCTGCAATTCCACGGCGGCGGGGGCATCACCGCACCAAACCAACGAACCTTCACGGGTGTCCAAATTGCCATTGATAGAAAGCGTCTTCTGAAGCATCCGGGAAAGGATTGCTTCATAGGTCTGTGCTTCATACATCAGATTTCAACCCCCAATTCTGCATTGATTTCGCCAAAAATGCTGACCACCGTGAAGGTAGTCAGCACTTTCTTTTTGTTCACCGTAAATTCAAAGTTCTGAACCGCCGTGATCCTATCATCCTGAAGCAAGGCTTCACGAACCCGGCGTTCAATTTCGGGAATACAGTATTCCACATCTTTCCCGATCAGATTATGAAGTTCAACCCCATAATCCCAAGAATGGATCAACCATTCATAGCGTTCTGTGTTCAGGATCAGAAAAACCGCCTGTTCCACAGCTTGGATTTCATCAATGGTGCCGATGATGGTCAGGTTGTTGTGGTTCATCCTGAAAGTACGGCTTGGAAGGGTTTCAATGGTGAAATCCTGTTTAATATCATCCTGCACTTGCGGAATCATCATCAAGCCCCCTTTACTCGGTCAATAACCACGAATTTCTTTCCTTGCTGAACCCGGATCAGAAGCACCTTTTCACCGACCTTCAAAGCGTTGTGAACCTTGAAGGTTTTCTTGCCAACATAGGCGTGTTTGTGGGCTTCATAAGCCGCCGCACCGGAACCACCGCCTTTGTCCTCGGTGCTGTGGTTCACCGTCATATCAACTTCAAAATCAGTCACATTCCGGGTCAGGATCAGCATTTTGGAAGTGTAGATGGATTTCTGATCCACCTGAATTTTCAAGGGTGAAGCGGAAAGGACAGTTCCAAACAGGATGTTCACCGGTTTCCCGGCTTCCACAGCTTCCACCGCCGCCCGTTTTACCACTTCAACAGGATTAGGCAATAAATTCACCCCCGATCAGGTCAAGTTCCATCATGTGTTCATCACCCCTGAAGGTATGGGTGACTTTGTTCACCACCATGTAATTGTTGGTGACAATATCGCCAAGGTTCAGGGCCACCACCACGGCGCTTCCAGCACGAACCCGCACATCACCGAAAGCGTTCTGAATGGTCAGCTTGCGGGTTTTCTGATCGTACAGCTTCAACAGGGCATCCGCCTTGGCGGAAGCGCCCGTTTTGGTCTGAACTTCTTCAAAATACTGAAGAACACCCCATTGGTTCATTTTCGCCCCGTCCTGTGCAATGAACAATTCCCGCTTACCGGTTTTTTCATCGTTATAGGCCAGCTTGATCTTGTTATAGGTCTGTTCATCAATGCTGGATTCATAGCTGAAGTTTTCCCCGGTTTCTTCATCAATCAGAAGGTTCAGCTTCATGGTATTGATGTTCTTCAGGGTCAGCTTCCCGGCATCGTCATACAGAACATAAAGCTGTTTGGTATTCATCAGGGTTTCATCAAGGGCGCTCTGGATCATATCAAACAGGGTTTGGTTTTCTTCCACGATGGTTTCAAGGGTATAACCGGTATCTTCCACCGTGCCAAGGTTCAACCGGAAATCTGTTGCAATGCGCTTCAGAAGGTCGGAAGCCTTCAGCCCTTCTTCCGTGATGGTGTCCTTGTTCTTCAGATAGCGCAACTGATCATAGGCCACAACATCAATGGTGCCGCCCTTGTCACGCTTTTTCTTGAACACAAACCCATAGAACATGGCGGTTCCGTTCACAGTCAGCTTCACCGGATCACCTTCAGCAAAGTTCAGCCCCGGCCCCTTGACAACGGTGAACTCTAACTTGCCGGGGGTTCCCTTGCGTTCCAAGGTCAACTTTGCGCCTTCCTCGACAACGGGGAATTGAATGGTGCTGTTATGCTGGATGAACAATTCAACTGCCAAACGGAATCACCCCTTTCAGGAAGGCAAAGTAAGAACCTGACCGGGATAGATCAGGTTCGGGTTCTTGATTTTGTCCTTGTTCAGATTATAGATTTTCGTGTAATCGGCCCCGTTGCCCAACTGCTTCTTGGCAATGTTCCAAAGGCAATCACCAGATTTCACCGTATAGGTGGCGGCTTTCGGGGCCGTTGTGGTGGGCCGGGGTGCCGCCTTAACCGTTGCGGTGGCGGTTCCCCCGGAAGTTTTGGCCGGTTGCACGGCCACGGTCTTGGTGCCATAGGCTCTGTACTGTTTCAGGTTGATCTTCACCTTCACATCAAAGCCTTCACCGGCATCATCGGTGATTTCATAGGTTTCAAGGCCAACGGTCAAATTGGTGTAATGGAACATCCCGCCACCGGGCTTCTGCCGGTTCAGGATGAATTGGAACGGGGTCTTGCTCACCTTCAGCCGTTCAAACAAGGATAGGTAATAGGCGGCGCTTTGCGCCCCACCGTTGCTGAAGGGATAGGACACTTGGGGAAGAACCAATTCAAAGGACACATCCGAAAGGCCAGCGGCCTTCAGAATGTTGATTTCTTCCCCGTTGATCAGGGTCATGGTCTTGTTCTGGTTATTGATCTTCACCGTCACCTTGGAAGGGGTGATGGGCATAAGCGTTCCCGCCATATACAGTTTATACGCCATTACTCATGCACCCCTTCTTCAGAAACTTCCAGCTTTTCAGCAAAGTCATTGGCCCAAGCATCCATGATCCCATCCAAATCAGCATCTTTGGAAATGTGGTTTTCATTGTGCTGTTCAACCTTGATTTCAGCGGTAGTGAACCGGTTGATTGCTTCACGCTCCGCAATGTCACGAAGATAGGCCAAATCTTCTTCAGCAATATCCAAGGCATCAGCGGTGGCCGCTGTGTTGTTTGCAATATCGCCGGTGTTCCCGTAAATGCTATCAAGATCATTGCCAAGGTTGAAGGCATCCAAAGAATCAGCCCCCATAGAATCCAAGGCGGAAAAATCAAACATACCGGAAACCTTATCGGCCACACCATCACCCCAAGCGGCACCGGAAGCAAAAGCATCAGCGGCCCAACCATCTTGGAAGGTGTCAAAGGTAGACATTCCTTCATTGAAGGCATCGGCAACGCTTTTATATTCCTCAACATTCCCATAGGCTTCAGCGGACTTGGCCGCATATTCGCTTGCTTTGCTGGTGATCCCGGAATAGTCGAACTCAACGAAGGGCAACTTGTTCAGGGCTTCACAAATACCGGCCACAACTGTAAGGGCCGTAGAAAGAAGGTTATAAAACCATCCCTGAACATTGGAAATGACATTATGGAAGGCGGTTCCGATATTGGAAGCACAAGCCCCCAAAGCGTTCCAGATACCCAAGGCAATATTCGCCACGGACAGGCCAAGGTTTTTGAAGAAGGAAATCACAACCATGATTCCCCCGCAAATCACACCGAAGCCGCTATTTGCAATTCCGGTGAACTTGGCAACTGCCGCACACGCCGCATAGATAGCCGCAATGACGGCGATAATCAGAAGGATGATCCATGTAAGGGGGCAAGCCAAAAGCGCCGCATTTAGACCCTGCTGGGCTACCGTAGCGGTGAAAGTGGCTCCCGCTTCCATAGCAGTTGCCGCCGCATGAACGGCCTTGGCCGTTGCCTGAATACCCATAATGGCATTTGTCACCAGCGCCACACCGTTATAAATCAGCATAGCGGCCACAATACCCATGATGATAGGCTGAATCCAACTCCAATTATCAACAATCACCGAAGCAACGGAAATCAGAATATCCAATAGCGAAGAAGCCACATTTGCAACCCCCGCAAGCCCATTGATCAGGGCCGTGGTAACTTGCTGGAACTTGGTGCTATTGGCAATCTGGTTGATCTTGGTCAGGATCGGGGCGAACATGGAAAGGGCTTTATTTTTCATCCCGGCCCAAATCTGCGCCCAAGTCTTGGGCATGGAATCGAACTTTGCGTTGGTTTCATCCGCCATAGCAAACATGGCGTTCTTCACCACTTCAGCCGTTACCTTGCCTTCCTGTGCAACCGTCTTGATGGAACCTTCTGCAATCCCCATATACTTTTCAATAGCTCTTGCGATACCCGGCGCACCGTCCAGAATGGAGTTCAGTTCTTCACCACGAAGCGCACCCGCCGCCATTGCCTGTGTAAGCTGGATCATGGCGTTGCTTTGCTCTTGGGCCGTAGCGCCGCCAATAACAAACTGCTTGTTCACCTGCTCCATGAAGGCAATGACCTGATCCATATTACCACCGAAGGCGTTACCAGCGTTCAGGCCAAGTTTCGCAACGGCGGAAGCGGTATCAAAGTAAACGGATCGGGAACGCTGGGCGGAAGCCATGATCTTCTGTTCCAACACATCCACGGAACCGCCATCATCCACCAGCAGATTCAACCGGGCCTTGGTGCTTGCCAATTTATCCGAAATGTTCTGCACCTTATTGATCCCGACGATACCACCAGCGGCAACGGCAATTTTCTTGATGGTGGACAGAAGTCCATTGGCGGAATTGTTACCCCCACGAATGGAATTATTGAACTTTTGCTGTTCATTATTGGCGTTCCTGATATTTTCTTCAATGGCATCAAAGGCGGTTCCCGCTTTCGCCCATTCTTCACGGGCTTCCCGGATTGCCGCCGTGTCAACGGCTCTACCGGAAGCCTGTTGCATGGATTCAAAGGTGTTCAGCACAACACCCATAGCCTTGTGCATACTCTGAAGGGGGCTGGTAACACCATCATAAAGGGCAATAGCGGTTCGGATAGTTCCCACAGGGATCACCACCTTTCTTGGAGAATGGCCGGGGCCTTAATGGTGTCGGCCCCGGCGCTGTTTGCGTTCAATTTCCTTCTGCTTCTTCTTTTCAGCTTCCACCCGAACATCAATGGCCGCAATGATGAAGGCCCGTTCACGGCGGGGCAAAGCATAAAAGGCGGAAGGTGTCAAATGAAGTTCGTGAAGGCAATAGTAAGCAATGTTCGCTTCACCATCACCTTCACAGATTAGTTTTTTGCTTCATCAACCTCATCCTGCATGGTGGTATCAAAACCACACACTTCCTGAATCTTGGTCAGGTATTCGGCATATTCGCCGGGGGTCAGCATGGTTTTCAGAAGGGCATCAGCGCCCATGACCTTGTAGCTGTCCTGAAGTTCCTTATCATTCAGATTGGGGAACACGGTACAAGCCACGGCCAGCTTGCCAAGGTAAAGATCATAGTCGGTTTCCTTCTGATACTGGTTCTTCTTGCCGGGAACCGGAACACGCTTGGCACAGGACTTCCGAAGGGCTTCATCCTCAGTGCCGGTGATGGTCTTGATCTCCCAAGGAATGGGGTTGCCATCCTCACCCAAGAAGCGTTTGGAAGCAACAAACTTGATGTTCTCAACGGGAACGGCGTTTTCAGCCAAAAAAGCGGACAGGCTCATTGTTTTTTCCTCCTATATTTTGATACGAAAAAAGGCCCCGGCCCCTACCGAAGTAAGGCCGGGGCGCTCTGCTTACTGCATACCGGCCAAAAGGCTGAAGGTTTCGGGCATCTCGAAATCTTCAAAGGTGAAGTCCATATCTTCATCCAAGTATTCCGCATCAGCATCAAACTTGGCAAGCAAGCCGCCATCCATATTGCAATCCTTCAGGATCACGGTCTGACGGCCCACGGAAGAAGTGGGATCTTCATTTGTCACCTGAATGTCAAAATAGACATCCTCGCCGGTGTCCTTATAACGCTTCATCAGCTCACGGAAGATGGAAGTGTTATAGTGGAAGGTGGCGGAACCCGTACCCTTCCAGCCGGTGGCCTTATTGCCCTTGCCGGTCTTGCCCAAAATGGGAACTTCCGTTTTGTTCTTCTCAAAGTTGGCTTCAAGGTTGATAGCCTGCATGAAGTTGTAACGGTTATCCCCGATGGTCACGAAACATTCAGCCAAGGAAGCGGAAACAGCATCCTTGGCGTTCATGATGGTTCTATCTGCCATGATGGTTGTACCTCCTTACTGAACATAGACGGTCATATAAAGCTGTTCCATAGCGTTCACGGGGGTCACATAATCAGTAACCACCACGGATTTCTTGGTATCGCCCTTTTCAACCGTCACATTTTCGCCGCTGAAGTTCTCAATGGCCCGAATATCCTGAAGTTCCGTGTGGTGCTTCACAATATCGTTCCAAAGGGAAATCCGGCCAGCGGCATCATTGGGAACCTTGCCAAGATACTTCTTGCCGAACAGAACGGCAATATCATTGGCGATCTGATCCAAAACTCGGATCGTCTGGTTGCTGGAAAAATCGCTGGACTTTTCATCCGTGATGGAAATGAAGCTGTTAATGTCAGTCAGGACACACACCGCTTCATCCACACGATGGAACATGAAGGAACCTTCCTTGATCCCGTTTTCAAGCTGGGTCTGCGTGAAATCGGTGTCCACATCGTATTCACCATCATAGGTCATGTTGGTGGCGCTCTTATTGACCGCCGTGCCGCCGATCACACCCGTAACCCAAGGGATCAGGGCGGTGGAAGTCTTGTCGGAAGTCAGGCCGTTCTTGACGCTCACAACGCCTTCATAGTCGGCCAGCTTGCGGAAAAGAACCACCTGAAACTTCTTGCCCACATCATCACGCATACGCTTTGCGAAAGCCGCAAACAGGGCGGTGATGGTGGCCTTGCTCTCGGTGCAACCCATAGCGTTGAAGGTGTACGCTTCCGCCTGATCAAGATAGGTCTGATAGTCGGAATCGGCCACGGTGCCATTGGTGCCGCCCGTCAGGGGCAAGGAAGCGGTCAAGGAAAGGGTTCCGCTGGACTTCCAATCCAGATAGTCATTGGCCTTCAGGCCGGTGATAGCGGCCACACCTTCCTGAAGATCAACCTGAACGGTTCCCAAGAAGGTTTCCACATCGAACAGGGGCTTCTGTTCGGTGCTGTTTTCATTGGCCGTGATCACAACCCGAAGATCATTGCCACGGGTGCCGGGGTATTTGGCCGTTGCGTAGGTGTTGGACGCTTTCACGCCGCTGGAACCAAGGCGGAAGAAATGAACGGTCTTGGCGTGAAGGAAGATTTCACGCATGGGCTTCAGTTCATCCGCCGTGTACGCATAGCCGAAAATCTTCTGACTGTTCTTGATGAAGTCAGCCTGTTCCACCGTGAAAATCTTGCCTTCAGGCCCCCAATTCATGGCAAGGGGGATGGTGACAATGCCACGGTCAGAAAGGGTGGCGCTTGCCTGCGCCACAGAAATGAAGTTGATATATGCACCGGGCAGAACCTTGTTCTGCACCAAGAAGGTGCCGCCGCCAAGGGCCATATTAGTTCACCTTACCTTTCATAAAAATCTTTGATCAGCCCATCAATCTGATCATGGGTGTATTCCTTCCCATCTTCCAAAAGGATAGACAGCAGATCACGCCGGTTGGCGTAACGCCTGAAGGTCAACACTTTTTCTTTGGGGAATACCACCGGGGCCGTGATGGGCGGTTCCTGTGCGGTGGTGGCTTTCTTTCTGGTAGCCATTCAATCACCCTTTCTTTGGCTCCACATCCACATCCAAGGTTTCCATTGGGGTTTCCTCGGACGGGCGGGATAGTGTCAGATTGAAGTTGACGAAGAAGTGAAGAACCCCATCTTCAACTTCATAACTCATGGAAGTTCCGTGAAGCACATCCCCATTGGGAAGGGTGATGAACTCCAAACATTCCATCAAATTCCCGGCCATAGTGAACAATTCAGCGTTGTTTCTCCCGCTGGTGGGAAAATAGTGAACATCCAGCGGATTCCGGTTCATGAACCGGTTCTTTTGCAACGGGGAAATGTCAGGCTTCAGAACGGCAATGAAAAAACAGGGTTCTTTGAAGCCCTGTTCCACATCATTCTGATAGATTTTGTACCCGGCCCCAAAGGTGGCGTTCAGCTTCATGGAAACACCTTTGATGATTTCATTGATCAACTGAACACCCCCTTCAAGGCTTCATACAACATATCATTCAGGATGGACGGGGCCAAGGTTTTCACTTCCTGTTCGGAAATCGTCAGCATGAACCGCCCCTTCACCCAACTTGCCTTCAGGGTCTTACCCAAGGCGGGAACATAGCGCCCCGGCGTTTGCCGGTGGCCGTATTCCACATAGGACGCATATTCCAAGTTGTTGATGATGGTCACGGTGTACTGATCCCCATGTTTTTCAATGGGAAGGATCGTCCACGCATCACGCAAGGAACCCCCGCTGTAACCGGCCCAATATTCCTGCTTGGCTTCATCCGTGGCATAGGACGGAACCACGCCAACCGGGGTTCTTTTCTTCACCTTGTTCAGAAGAATTTGGGCAACCTTCTTGGCGGCATCCCGGCAAAGCCGATCCATGTCAACTTCCGAAAGCTGTTGAAGGCGTTCATCCAGCTTCTTCAGTTCCCGGTAATCACACCGGCCCCATCTTGCCATCAAGCCCACCCCCTGAAGGGTTCAAGCATGATTTCTTGATGGTTGGAGAAAACGCCCGGTTCACCGGAACGGGAATAGGTGAAGGTTCGTTCCACATCATTTGGCCGGGTGACAATGATCTTGCATCCTGCGGGAACCTTCACATCCGGGGAAAGGAACAGCTTCACCACCTGTTGGGCGGTTGCCACTTCATCCCCATTGGTTGAAGTTAATGTTTCAAAAGACAACTTGCACGGCTGATCCTGAAGAAGCGGCTTTTCTTCAGAATCCGTCAGGTGGGTGACAGGATCGGTGACTTCCTCACGAATGAAGATAGAACACCGATCCTTCCACAACCGTTCCAAGGCGGTTCGCACGGCCTTATTCACCATACCAACCGCCTATAACGGTAGATTTCACCAATGCGCCCGTTGATCAGATAATCAATCAGGCTGTTCAACCTCTGTTCAGGGGTTGAACTACCTTCACCAAGGGCAAAGGTAATGTTGGTGTCACCTTCCTGAATGGATTTCACCGCCGCATCCAAATCAAACCCTTCAAGCTGTCCAGAACACTTCTTCATGTTCAGGTATTCGCCCACGGCCATAGAAACGGCCAGACTTTCCAACCCCTCCGGGATTTCGGAAAGGTTGGAAAGATTTTTGATCCGCCATTGAACATTGGTCAAAACCATATCCAACAACGGATCATCAGCGGCCCCCGCCACGCCAAGGGCCGTTAGCATTGCAACCGCTTTATCACGCAACGGGGTTCACCGCCTTTCTTACGCCGCCGTGATTTCGTACCAACCCTTGGTCTTGGGGTTGTCACCGGAACCGGGCGTGACCTTCACATAGCCGATACCGGAAGCGGCGTAATAGGTCTTGTCGCTGGAAACCGTGGTGTCAGCGGTGACAGCGGCGGAACCGGTGATGATCTTCACCGCCTTGGCTTCATTGGTCATAGCCGCAAGGTAATACTTGCGGGAATAAACCGTGTTGCGGCGGATGTTGCCTTCACGCTCCTGTTCCACTTCCGTACCCTTCTTATTGAACAGGGTAACAGCTTCCTTGGTGGCAATGACCACCTTGCCGGTTTCGGCGTTCTTCTTGGTGTAGATGTTGATACCGCCCACGGTGCCAACATAGCCCTGCTTGGCGTATGCTTCCACATACTTCAGATCGTCCTTCAGGGCCTTACGAAGTTTCGCCATATCAGCGGGGTTGACGAAGCCGAAGATGGTCACACCTTCAAGGTTTTCCAGATTCAGCATGGCCGCACCATCCACAAAGGCATCAAAGCCAAGGGCGGTGGTCACGATGGTCATGGTGGCCTCGTTGAAAGCGCCGAAAATGTCAGCGTTCACGGTGTTGAACATATCCGTACCAGCGTGACGGGTGCCGGTGGTGATCACCATGGGATCGGTCATGGCTTCCTCGTCATAATACTGGAAGCGGTTCTGTGCCATCTGAATCCGGTATTCCTTTTCGGTGTAACCGGCTTCAATGGTCTTGGTGTTGCCAACACCCATAGCCAGCTTTTCGGTGCCATCGGTGGCCTTGTACTTGTGAATCTTGCGAACCATACCAGCAACGCCGGTCAGGTTGTTGTCCACGGTGCAAAACTGCTGAAGATCAAGGTGGCTCTGGTACTGATCTTCAATTTCGTTGGACAGGAAAAAGTTATCGTAGCAAGTGTTTGCCATTACTCATTACCTCCATAAAGTTCTTTGTATTCGTCAGGATGGTTGACGGAATAATTGTAGCGGTCAATAGGGGTCATGGCCTTCAGCTTTTCAAGGGTCATGCCGCCTTCAGCGCCATCACCCTTTTCAGCGGATTTGGCCCCCTTGAACTTGGTGCCGGTGGACTTCTCAAAAAGAAAAGCCGTGTCCTTGCCTTCCACCAGCTTCTTGACTTCATCATCAAGGCCCTTGACGGTTCCATCCTCCGCCAATTCAGCCTTACCGATGAAATCAACCAACAGCGCCTTAACAGCGGTGTTGTTCTTGGCCTTGGCTCCGGTCAATGCCATATCAACGGCGTTGCCAATCTTCAATGCCTTCATTTCGGCTTCATGGGCCTTCTTCTGGTTGGCGTTATCGGTCTGAAGCTGGGTAATCTGATCCTGAAGCGCCTTGGTGTCGCCTGTGGACTTCTTCAGCGTTTCAAGCTGGGTGTCACGCTCTTTGATCGTGTTCTTTGCGTTGGTCAGTTCGGTGTTGACCTCATTGAAGCGGCTTTTGGTGACGAAGGAACCGTTTAGGCCCTCCATGACCTTGTTGGCCTGTTCCTCGGTCAAGCCCCATTCCAGCAGTTTTTCCTTTGTCATAGTGATAACCTCCAAATCCTTTTTTACCGTGGGTTAGGAACCACGATTTCATTTAGATTTCTGTTTACCGCCCACAAATCCAAAACGGCGATGGTATGAAAAAACCACCACCGGCCAAAGGCCGGGGTGGTCAGATCATCAATATAGGGATTTTTCATCCAGTTCAGGTGGTCGGTAAGGGGTTCCCTTATCCAAACAATCTTGAATAATGGCTTCCACTTCCGCTTCCTCGACACCCATCAGGGCGAACAGGGGGAAGTTCTCATGAAATCGTTCAAGATATTGTTCAATCAGTTCAGCCATTTTCAACACCCCTTTCACGGCTGATTTGCAATCACCTTCAACATATCTTCATACATGGCATAGGACTTGGGAAGATATTTCTTGATTGTTGCCAAACTTTCCGGGGAAGTCATGGTTGCGGAAGTCATTTCCGCAAAGGCTTCAGTTCCAAGGCCCCAATCAATCCCGTTGTAAGTTCGGGTTGTCCAGTAGGAACCACCACCATGACCAATGCCACAGCGGATTTTTCCACGGGTGGCCCCTTCCAATATATCAGAAAGATCACCGTACTGCAATGGGGTCAATGCCTTCACTTCCGCTTGAACGGCGGCATAGGCATAAGATTTTTTTGCCTTGAACCCACCATACTTGATGTAATAATCAGCGGTAGTTTGCGACATCCAGCCTTTTTGTACCCAATACGGGAAATCATCTTTATGGGCCTTCATGTCAGCAAGAACCCGATCCACCCAATCATTCACTTCATCCTTGATGGTTTGGGGAAAAGCCCCGCCCTTGTAAGTAGAAGAAAAATGCCATTGACCATTCGGGGTTCCAAGCTGTGCCGCAAGCCCATCAATAGCATGGCCGCTTTCATGGAAGGTGGTTGCGTAAGGGGCGCTCCAAGAACGGCCTTTAGAATCGGCATCAATATTCACATAAATATTTTTGCCTTGGCAATATGCGCCGCCTTGATGGTCAGCCTTTGCAACCTTGATTTGGTTTTCATACTTATCCCAAGCGGCCTGAAGGTCAGAACTTTGGCAAGCGTCCACACGATCACGAATCTGATCATAATGGTCTTTGCCGAACTTCTTTCCAAACTCGGTGTTGTAGTCACGAAGCGTTTTGGCAACACCGGCCCCGGTTGCAACGGTCAAGCCAGCCTTGGAACCGCCGTTCACGAAGGTCTGAACCCAATCAGCATATTTCATGTTGGCGGGAACATAGTACACATCCCCATCAGCGTTCCGGGCGGCTCTTTCTCCGGCATACTTGGGATCAATGGCCGGGGCCGTAGTTCCTCGACAGTTGGGATGGAACGGCGGCACGGTCACACCGGGTTCATATTGGGAAATGGGGATCACCTTACCATCAAGCCCACCACAAATGGAACAGGTATGGGAATCCAGCGTTTCAATGATTTCCACCATTTCAACATCCAAATCCTTGTAACATTCCTTGGTGGCAACGGCGTTGAAATAGGTGGTTTCAGTATTAACCAACCGCCCCGCCTTATACCGATGAACCCCGAACTGCTTCTGAATGGCTGTGGTGATCTTGGATGGGGAATCACCCCGAAGAAGCCCTTGCGTCAGGCTCTTACTGACCGAACCCACCAGATCATTCTTGTTCAGCCAACAGCGATCCCGGAAGGTTCGCCCGTCCGTTGTCCAAGGCTTTGAAAGCAAGGTTTCAAGTTTCTTCTGATCCAGCCCGGTAATATCCCAACCAAGGCCCACACCCTTCTGAACCTCAAAAGCCGTGTGGGTATAGCCATTGCCCACAACCTTCTTCAATAGGGCATCCAGACTATCAACCTGATTGCCGTACAGCAATTCAAGCTGTTGCTGAATACCTGTCTGAACAGCTTCAAGGCGGGAAATGTGGAACCGGGCAGACGCATTTTCCAGCTTCTTCAGCCATGCCGCATCCAACCCGGCCTGTTCACCGATCTTGATATACTGTTCAACGCTCCAATGAAATTCTTCAAGCTGTCCAGCGGTCAGCCATTTCCGGGCATCGGTCAGGCTGATTTGGTTGTTCACCGCAAAACGGGCATACCAGCTTTCAATTTCCTTCTGAACGGAACGCTGTGCATCCAAATACAATTCTTCCATGCCCTGAATAGTCTTTTGGGCTTCTCTGTGGGCGCTGTCCTCCAAGATGGAAAACCGCCCACGCCAATAATCCGCATTTCTCATGGGCCGTTCCTCCAATCCTGAAAAATGGTGCTGAAGGTGGGATTTGAACCCACACGCCTTGCGGCAACGGATTTTGAATCCGCCGTGTCTGCCTATTCCATCCACTTCAGCAAATAAGACTTCCCCATCAGGGCTGAAGGCCCCGCAAGCATTTTCAGCCAAGTCCAACAGGGAAGCATGGTAGCCCGTGCCGGGATCGAACCGGCGTTACCGCCGTGAAAGGGCGGTGTCTTAACCGCTTGACTAACGGGCCATGATGGGCCGGGGAAGGGAATTTCACCCTTTGGCGGGTAGGAGTAATAGCACCCCGCCACACTCAAGGTCTGCCCCGGCATATATTGTGAAACGGCGGGGGTTATTCACCCTCGCCATTGTCACCTTTGTTCTGGTTGTCGGTCTGGAAGGCCCCGGCGTATTCCTGTGCCTGTTCCATTGCTTCATCCTTTTCCTTACGCAACCGGGCCAGCTCCACTTCAACATCCGTAACCCACGGGTGCTGTTCCACAATGGTTTCCGTGGACAGAATACCAACGGACTTGGAACAGTTTTCAATGGATTCCGTTTCATTGATTAGAATGTCACGGTTGAACACGATCTGAAGTTCAGCGCCTTCATAATCGCCCAAGCCCCTGTTGCTGAAATCCTGATTGATGAACCACAACAGTTCTTCAAAGGCCGCTTGGAACTCGGTTTCCATGCCGTTTGCGTCAAGGTCAATGTCAGAATACATGGATTGAATGTTCATTTGATTGGGGTTGCCACTCAAACGATCATCCTTGGCATCGTAACCACGGGCATTTTCAATCAAGGACTTCTTCAGAAGTTCCAAAATGCCCTTGTAGTTCTCTGCATTGATTTCAACCTGAAGGGTTTCAACCCCGCCATCCTCACGAACCTTCACGGCTCCATAGGTGGAAAGGTTGTGGCGGAACTCACCAAGATTTTCACCATCATAGTTCTTCAGAACCAGAATGGTGTTCCGTGCGTCCTCTTGCATATTGTTTTCAAAGTCGGAAATCATGGTGTTGATTCCGTCCTGAAGGGTTTTCACACGGCGGATCAGGGGGATTTCCTGTTTGTTATACTTGAAGGGAACCAGCGGAATCCTTGTCCAGTTGAACCCCTTGGGTTCTTGGCCTTCTTCCTCAACCATGAAATAGTTTTCGTGTTCACCGGCTTCCACATCGGCAATCAGCATATCATTTTGATAGATATACCGGTAAATGCCATCGGCTTTGAAGATTTCCACCTTCTCCACCTTTTCCTTCTGGTAGCCGTTCCACACTTCTTGGGTGTAGTAACGAATCGCACAATCAAGGATGGTGTGATCATCGTCAGCCCAAAAAGGAAGAATGTCATAGGCCGGGAAATGCTTGAAGGACAATTCACCAGCTTCATTGTAGTAAGGATAAAGCCAACCAAGGCCACCGTTCAGGGCATCTTCACAAACATATTTCAGAAGCCGGTAAAACCGTTTGTTGAAAACCTTGCCCAAAGCATCCGTGTAACCCTTATCCTGACAGTTCAGGGTGAAGGGCTTGCCCACAAGGTAGTTGGTTTTCTGATCCACCATCAGGGCATATTGGTTATCAATCAGGCGGTTGTTCGGAAGGTTCGTCACCACCTGAAGTTGACCGTTTTCACCAATGATTGTGCGCTGACGCTGAAGAATGTCATGCTGTCCTTCATAGTACAGATCACCTATAACCTGATCCTTGCGGCGCTGACTATTCTTCCATTCCTTGATTTCAGCGGCGAAGAACTGATTTTCAGTCATGCCGGTTCGCCCACCCTGAAGGATCAGGCGGTTGATACGCTCCATAGCGTTATCCAGAAACATATTCACTTACCGCCTTTCTTCATTGCTTAATAAACGCAAACACACGGAAACCGTGCGTTTTTCGTGTGTTTTGTTACTATCATGTTATTAGTCGAAGCTGAAGGCGGGGCCAACCAACATATCTTCCAGCCCGTAACGCATAGCGTCCATAAGGTGGTTGAAATCATCAATGGGAACATTGATCTTGGCCCCGAACTTATCTTCTGCCCATGTGTAGTTTGAAATCTCTGTGATGAAGTTCACGCATCGGGGATGAACAATGATGGTGTAACCCTGAATGTACTGGATTCCGTTGTTCACGCTGTCCTTGCCCTTCCGGGCGGCTCTGATACGATGAAGGCCAGCATCCCGCAATTCATCAATGCTCTTGGGTTCGGCACAATCGGCCTTGATCCGTTCCTTGCCGTAGCCCATGCCGGTGATCCGGTCACAGATTGCCCGGTTTGTCAGAGCCTTTTCATACAGTTCATCAAAAACCCAAATGGTTCTTTCCTTCTCACTCACCAGCCCACAGAACAGGGCCGTGGGATCGTTGGTATAACCGAAGTCAAGGCCGAAGGCGCTTTTCACATCAGGCTTCTTGGAAATAGCCAGATAATCAAAGGCTTCTTCCCGCCAATTATCGAAAATCAGGCCATCCACAATGCCCCAACCCCCAAGGCCAGCCACCTTGTAACGGCGGGGGTTGTTTTCCTTCATGGTGTTGAACACCTTCAAATCCGCCGTGTCCAGCCATTCATTACACAGGTAATTGGTGGTTGTGGCGTAAATCTGCCCATCCGGGCTGATCCAGCTATCATGAAACTTGTATGTGGGGTTCCCTTGGGCATCCTTGCCGGTGATCTCCCCGAAGAAGCGTTTCCTGATCCAATGCTTTTCGTTCCACGGGTTGAATGTCAGCGTGATTTGCTTGAACAGGCCGGTTTCTTCCGGGATAGCACCACGAATGGATTCATCCAGCATATCAAAATCAGCTTCATTCATGATTTCGTATGCTTCTTCAATCCAGCACCAGCACAAAAACCCTATTTCAACCGTAATTGAAGTAACCTTCAGGGGATCATCAAGGCCCCGAAAGTAAATCTTCTGACCGGTGGGAAGGTAGGTCATTTCAAGGGGGCTTTCTTTGATTTCCCAATAGGCTGAAACCCCAAGGCGGTTGATTGCCCATTTCAGTTCGGTGAAACAGGAATCTTTCAAGGTTCTGAACACCTTGCGAACCACAAGGGTATTGGCTTCCGGGTATTGCATCATCCGTTTGATGATGTTCAGGGCCGTTGTCTTGGATTTCTTGGAAGCACGGCTTCCCTTACACACCCGGTAACGGCCTTTGAAGTTCCAGAAGGTTCCGTAACCCTTACCAACCACTTCAGGAAGGTGAACCCGCTTGGCCTGTGGGCTAATCTTCAAGTTGATCATCCCCCGTGATAATCACCGGAACGGCCCTTTCCACACCTACCTTGTCCGTGAACATACCATAACGCTTGCCAATCAGTTCAGCGGCCTTCAGCCTTTCCTTGGCTCCAACCTCTTTCTGTGTCAACTCTTGGCAACCGTCACCGCAAAGAATCGGGATTTCTTCAGTATGTTCACCCCGCATCACCGAAGTCAGGTATTTCATGACTTCTTCAGCGTCAGCGATCTTGGCCGAATGAAGTTTTTCAAGTTCAGTTTCGATGTACGCTTTCAAGTCAGGTTTTGCAAGGTTTTCAGAACCCGTTTGCTTTGCGGTCTTGGGCGAATACCCCGCCTTGATTGCCGCATCCGTAGCATTGCCGCTGATCAGGTATTCATCACAGAACTTCCGCTGTCTTGGTGTCACAGGTATTCACCCCTTTCATCAGGCATAGAAAAAGCGCCCCGGTTTCCCGTAGGCGCAATTTCTTATTTACTATTCTACCGATTCTTTACTCTGTTTGGAACCGGTGGCACTCTGGTTTTCTCGGTTGTTTAGAAAGTCGCTGTTTGCCTTGGCAAAAGCAAGTAAACCCTTTCCGTGAAGTTCAAAAACCCATTGCATAGAATAATTCAGTTCTTCAGAAATATCTTCCCATTTTTTCAACTGAATATAGCGCCCGATCAGAATATTTTGCTGATCAAGGTCAGGAATCCGGTTGATCATGGTGAACGCTTCCTGTTTCATGCTCACAAGTTCATCAATCCGGGCATTGATCTTGGCTTCAAGATCAATAATCTTGGTGATGGTTTCTTCAAGGGTATTCTTGGGGCCTGAAGTCTGAACCTTGTCCTGTTTCAGTTGGCTTCCGGTAGAAGTCAAGCTGGAACGCAAGGTTGCAATGGTACTATCAAGCCGATGGATCAAACGATCCGTTTTCCTGATTTGGGCAAAGTATTCTTTGGCCTGTTGGGAAAGGTCTTTGTCATTCACTATGTAACACATCCTTTCTGGAATAAATGTTGAAGGGCATCAAACGCCGGTATTTCAAGGGCTTTCGGAAAATCCTTCAACATTCAAGATCAGAAATGCCTTCTTCACTATTATTACATTCTTCATATACTATATATTTTTTCTTCTAAATAATTGAAGTAATCTGTTGAATGTTGAATGTTGAAGGATTTCACAGAAAATCAAGGTATTGCAAGGGTTTCAGGGCCTTCAACATCATTCCACATATTATTGAAGGCCGCTATTCCAACCCCTACTGAAGAAGCACCTGTTCAGGCGTTCCGGTTGTTCCACTTCTCCAACTGCTCACCCCTCAACGCCAACGCTTCCAAGAAGCAACCGTTCTTAGGGTGAACATAGAAAGTTCTGAACGGAATATCCGCATATTTCTTTGCAAGCGGGTTCAGCCGGTTTTCCTGAACCAAATCAGCCCCGCAAAAAGGACACGGCTTATTTTTCATCGGTATTCCCTCCCGGTCTTACGGTCTTTGATTTCAATGCGGTTCAGAAGTTCAAACCCCGCCAAACGGGTGATGTACTTCAGGACGAAGATCAGGGTGTTCACCCGCTTCTGCTGTTCATCCTCGTCACGGATGATATTCTTTGTGCCGTGGTAGGCTGTCGGATCGTGATACCCTTCAGCATTTTCCCAAGGTTTAGGCATCGGTTTTCCCTCCTTCTTCTCTGTACCATTCTTCAATGTCACACCCAATGTCCTTCAGCTTTTTACGGGCCAACCACCCATCATCGGCTTGTTCCATCAGGTAATGTTCCCGTAGCTTCAAGGTTTCGGCATAGAACAGCTTCCACGCCAGCTTCAGGCGCTTTGGGCCAAAGCCAAATTGGGTGTGAAGCATCCACAGGATGGATGATTCTTTGTCCATGTCAAAGGCCCGATCATTTTCCACAATCTGTTTCTTGATTTCCTGATCCAAGGCCCGTTCTTCAGCTTTGTTGAACTGAACGGCGAAGATTTTACCACCGGACTTCTTAAACATCGGCATGGTATTCACTCCAAATATCATCGAAGCAAACCGGAATCAGGGCGTGAACCTTGTCCAACAGGATCAGGGCCACTTCCCGCATCTGCGGGTGTGCGGCGGGTGAACAGCGCAACTTCAGGAAATGCCGCCATTCACGAATGTTGGCCGTCATGACCACTTCCGTTTTCAGGCTGTTGGGCAGAACGGAACGGGCTTCTTGCGGGGTGGCTCCTGATTTCAACAAAGAAAAATAGCATTGTTCAGAGATCAGACAAGCGTTTTTCCATGCCCAATACAAATCAGAACCTTCAGGCCAGAAGCAAGGTTCAATCACCGTGATTTCCTCACCGAACTTGCCCTTGCCGTAGTTGCAATAGCGGGTGGATTCCTGACAGTAAGAAGCCATCCGGTGGCGGACGATCTCATGAGAAACCCCACGATCACAAATGAACTTCACCGTGAAGGAACAATGTTCCAAAACCGCTTCATGCCCACGCTTGATGATCCCGGCAACGAACTTTTCAGCGGAACCTTCCGTGATTTTGTCCTCGGACTTGTAGCAGACACGGCCACATTGTTCCAGCCGCTTCAGAATAGTGGCCCCATCAATCGGGGTGATGAACTGCACATCAGGCTTGATAATTTTCATTTTCTTCAACCTCCCAATTCATTCCGGTGCTGTGACCGGTAAGGATCGAACCCTTCAGGGTAACGCTGTTCCAGCTTTTTCAAGTTTTCTTCCATGACCGTATCAAGGTCAGAACCAATAGCATCACACAGAACGGCCAAATACCAAGCCACATCACCAAGTTCTTCAATCATGTGGCGCTTATCCAGTTCATGGCCGTGGAAGAAATGCTTCTTCACCTGTTCGGCCACTTCACCGGCTTCACCGCAAAGGCCCAAGGCACATTCCAGCTTCAGCCGATCCATGTTGGAACGGTCAGCGGTTCGCAAGGAATCCCGCATATAACGGTTAGCGTTCATCGGCGTGTTCCTCCGCTTTCTGATCGTCCAATTCAAGAACGGTCATAATGGCGTAATTGGCAAGGTCAATCAGGGTATCACGGATAGATTCATCCTTTACTTCCTGAACCCCGGATTTGGTCAGGCTCTTAAACCGGGCCAGCTTATCCCCAAGTCTGATCCGGGGCATTGCCATTCCTTCTTCCGTGAAGGTCTGGTGAAAGCTATCGCCATAGTCATGATTTTTCATGGCATACAAGGCATTGATTTCCTTGCAAATATCGGCATGGCGTTCCGTTTTGGTTTTAGGTAACATTGAAATCATCCTTTCTGTTCGGAATCATTTTTTCCTTGGCGGCTATGTAGAAGTTTTTATCCACTTCAAACCCATAGGCGTTTCGGCCTAATTCATAAGCGGCACGAAGGGTTGTTCCGCTTCCGGCAACAGGATCAATAACCACATCCCCCGGATCGGTAAACACTTCAATCAACCGCTTCAGCACACCAACCGGCTTTTGGGTGGGGTGGATTTTGGGATACTCCTTCCGGTTGTCCCGTTCCCAAGTGAACCAGTTGAAAACCATGTGCTTGTTTCCGTCAGGGCCAATGTTTCGGAACTTGGGAAGTTTATCCCGATACAGCACCACCGCAAATTCTGTGGCACCAACAATCTTCATGTTGGCCTTCAGAACTTGGGCGGAATAGTTCTTTGTAAAGAACAGCGGGTAAGACTTTTCAAACCCATATTTCTTCCCGTAGTCAATGACGGTTTGCATCTGCTCAAAGGCACAGAACACAATCATAGCCGGGGCCTGTCCTTTCTCCTTTGGTTCCTTCCGAAGAAGGCGGTTGCAGAAGTGCATATATTCCGCAATCTTGAAGGTGCCATCCGTATGAAAGAAGCTGGATTTTGCCAACTTACTTTCCCCGTTCTTGTTGTCGCCGCCCTGATACCACATAGGATTACTTGCGTAAGCATCAACCCCGATATTATAGGGAATATCAGCAATGACAAGTTGGGCTTTGGGAATATTGTACCTTTTGAAATTTTGAAAATTATCATGGTACAGTTCAATTTTAGTATCCATTGGTTATTCCTCACTTTCTTCTACAAACACCCGGCATTTCCCAAGGCGGCTGATCCACTTATCCACAATCACCAACCCACAACGCTTGGTGATCTGTCTGGAAAACTCGATGTTGGAAAGGGCTTGGAAGTTGTTTGCAATGCAATATTCCTTATACTTCCGGTAAACCGTCTTGGTAGGCTCATTCACAATGCAATCCAGCCCAATTTCTTTGATGAACCCAATAATGGGATTGTTGTTTTCCTCGTATTCGTCCAACTGCCCCTGAACTCTGCTGGATGTGGTGAACTGTGCGTTCCCAAGAACCCGCTTCAACCCCTGAAGGCCAAGCAAGGCCAGATATTCCATTGAACCCTGTTCACACAGTTCATCCTTGATGAACGGGCGGAAGTCAGCATCGTTGGGGGTAAACTTGGCATCGAAGGGAACAATCACCAAACGCCGCTGAACGGCTCCGGTTTTGTCCTTGATACGGGGAATATTGTTGGCGCTGAACAGGAACTTGGAATAATTGTTGAACTCAAAGGGGTCTTGGCCCTTGCGCTCCACATTCACCCGATCACCTGTGACCAGTTTTTTGAACACAGAAGCATTGGCAATAAATTCATCACCAATATCATCACCGATGTTCGCCAGCTTGCCGAACAGTTCAGCGGTTTTGAACCTATCACCCAATTCCTTCAGGTCAAGGGAAGCAATGTTCTGATCTCCAAGAAGGTTCTTCACCACATGAAGGAAGGTGGATTTGCCGTTGCTCTTATCGCCAATCAGGATGAAGGCTTTGCCAAGTTCGTTGCGGCGGTACATACAATAGCCCACCATTTCTTCCAGCAAGGCCCGAACTTCAGGATCATCACAGGCCAGCCGGTTCAGGGTATGATCCAACAGATCATCATGGGCGGCGGGGTTGTACGGCCACGGGATTTTGTTTGTAATGACCACATCCGGGGTGAACTCTTTGAAGGAACCATCCCGGATATTGTAAAGGCCGTTGCTGAAAGCAATGATATTCGGGTTGGTGGCCTTGGTGTTTTCCTCAATCATGATTTCCAGATAGGACAGGACTTCCGAACGCCATGCCCGTTTCAGGTTGCTGATCAACTTGATCATGGCCCCTTCAATCTCACCGGCACCGGAAACATAGATACCATCCTTGTAAATGTGAAGCTGGTTATTGATCTTCACAATATGGTTGTTGTTCTTCAGGTAGGTGGCGAACTTATCAAACAGGAAGGTTTTATCCCGGAAGAAGGATGTTTTCTTGAAAGCATCATCCCGAAGGATCACATCAAGTTCCTTGTCGGAAAGGGGCTTCTTCAGCACATAACGGTTAATCAGCCTGATACATTCACGGGCTTCTTCCTTGGTGAAATCGTCACTCTGAAGGGTCAGAATGTAGTTGAACAGGGTTTGGTTCCGCCCATCACCTTCCCCAAGGTTCGGGAAATCATAGTTGCTTTTCACTGGGGTCAGCCACTTGGGAAGTTCCTGAATCTCCCCTTCAGGGAAGTCATACAGAATGGGCCGTTCCACGCCACCGGACTTCAAGATTTCATAGCTGTTATTGGCTCCAACCTTTCCATCCGTGGTGATACCCACGGCCAAGGTGCATTTCGTCCAGCTTTTTTTAACACCACAGTTCTTGAACAAGAAGTGTTTTCCCCGTGTGGTGGCGTACACTCTGCACTTCAGTTCTAAATCCTGAACAATTCTGAACAAAAGTTCAGATGTTTCCGCATCGTCCACATCAATCAGGATGGTTTCTTCCCCAAGAATACCGGCGTATTCATCAAGGTTTTGGACTTCAGAACGGGTTTTCAGTTTTTCAACGCCTTTGAACTTTTCAAGGCATTGTTTGTTTCTGGTAGGCACATAGCCCCTAAACAGTTCCATGCTTCAACGCTCCCCCCCCCCTGAAAGGTTTTATTGTTCATCGCTCCACCCCGAAATCTTTCAACCGATCCCAAGCAACATCAATGTAATATTGCTTGTCCAGTTCATCCGGGATAGGAAGGTTGGTCACATCATCATTGATGAAGAAACAATGATCCGGGGTGTTGCCGAACTTTTCAGGGTTCTTTTCCCGGCCCTTGACGATTTTCCCGGAAACCTTGAAGATTCCGCCCTTGCTCTGATCTTTGGAAGCGAACACCCGGAAGGTTTTATCCGTCTGAACCTCACCGCCGCTGAAGCGGGTAATTTTCTTGGAACGGCCTTTTTCATCCCTGATCTTGGCTTCCGTAATCACCGGGGAATAAAGGGCATATTTGTACTTGCTGGACACCTTCACAACCTTCTGAAAATCTCGAAGATCGGAACATTCCATGATGGTTGTTTCCGGGCTGATCCCCTGAAGGAAATAGTTCACAATGGCCCGGTTGACAATGGGAAGGTCATAATCCAGATCAGACAGCTTTTTGACATAGGCACCCTTGCACTTCCAGCGGGGTTTCCCTTTTTCGTCACGAAGCGGCCCGGAAGGAACAATGATGTAATTGTTCACATCCTTCTGATACACCTTTTGAAATTCATCAAATTCAAGGCGCATCCCGGTTCTTTGCTCCCACTCCCAACACAGATCGTCCAGCATTTCAAAATCTTCATACCGGCGAAGTTTGACCAAAATACCATCCGTGTTGCTCTGGATGATTTCACAATGATCTTCCAGCCGTTCAATCAAATCCAGAAGAAGAAGCTGACCGCCCACACAAACATTGTTGGCTTGCCGGGGGTCATACATGGCATTGTGCTTATCCTTCATAGCTCCATAGGTGCTGTTCAGAACAATCTTGTAAGGCTGTTGCATGGGGTTCTTTTCCGCCTTCAGCTTCAGGCGGGTGTGGTAGATTTCCGCATACTTGGAAGGATCGTGAACATTGCGGGAAAGCCACTTATAAACCAGCATCAAAGACGGGTAATAGGAAGCCACATCCACATTGACAAACCAACCTTCCCCGTGATATTTGGGAATGGCCCCGTGAAGGCCACCCCAAGCGAACACATGGGGAACCCCGGCCACATCCAGTTCAAGGGTTTTGGAATAATCACGGTTCAAGGGGTTCTTGTACCAATTCAAAACTTCCGTGTATTTTTCGATCCGCAAGCTGGGCGGGAACTCAATTTCAAATTCATCATTGTGTTCCCGTTGAACGGCCCCAAGGATTTTGGCGGAAAGCTGTGCTTTGGTGCGGCCAATGTCAGAAATGGGAAGGTGGAACGCCTTCACAAGTGACATTTGGGCATCAAATTCATCTTCCTTCCGCCGTAACCACACTTCCACCGTCTGTTCCACATCATGGCGGCAATATTTGACCGTTTCGGCCAACTCTGCTTCAGTCAAAGGCCGGTCAATGTCGAAGGGAACAGAAGTTTCTTTAATGGAATGGCCCATGAACGCTTCCAGCGCCTTTAGGCTGATTGGCGGGTTCGGCATCACATCATAATTGATCAGCGGGTATTCCCTGAACAGGCTTGAATATCTGTAACCGGGTTTATCCTCTGCAATGATCCAATCATTCACAGGCTTTGGATCAAACCCACACAGAATGGCCTTCAGGATGTACTGATCATAGTTCCGGGAATTGTAACCGGCCCAAATCACACCCTTGTGTTCCTCATAGAAGCGTTTCAGCTTGTCGGGATCGTTGATAATCACGGTTTCTTTTCGGGCGTTCAGGTCGATCAGGACAACCAGCCAGTCATACCGGAAAACCTCAAAATCATAGAAGATCATCAACTCACATCCTTTCAGCTTTTGTGAAATCGGTCAGCGTTTCCGCCTTATCAGCCCCGCCACGGGAAGGCTTTCACTTGGGGCCACTCCGGGGCTTTCGCCCCGGCTTGAAAGTGAACTTTCAAAAATGGTTGGTGTCCTAAAAGACACTTCCATTGTAAAAAATTTTGGGTCAGTTTTCAACCTCGAAAACTTCTTCAACGGTGATGGAATTGAAGCGGGAATCATCGTAGTCCACCGCATATTCCAAGTTTCCATCAATGGCTTCCGCCACATCAAGAACAAGCTGGGAAAACTGCTTGTAGCTGGTGAAGCTGACAGGAACACCGGAATCCAGCTTTTCAAGGAAGCCCATAGCGGAAGCGATCATGTTTTTGTCATTCTTGGTGCCGTAAAGGACACGGTTCATGAAAAGGCGCTGGTTCTTGAACTCACCGGACAGGATTTTGAAGGACACGGCCAGCATGGGACGGTTGGGATCGGCCTTGGTGCCTTTGATCTCCATGCTTTCCAGCTTCACTTCATACTTGCCAGCGGGGATGGTGGGGAAATCACCGCCGCCATTCTTCTTGGCATCCTCCACATCAGCCTGAAGGCCCTTCAGATCAACAGAACGATCAATCTTGTCAAAATCAATAGCCATAGTTTTTTACCTCCAAAAAATGTATTTATTAAATGGTTTTCAGAAGATCAGCCAACCCACCAAACAGGGTATCAAGCACCTTGGCCGCTTTGTCAGCCGTTTCCTTGGCCCTGTTCATGTTGTCAACTTCTTCTTTCGTAGGGGAAAAACCACCATCAGGAATGAACAGATCATCAGGAAGAACGGTGTTCAGCAGATGATCAAGGGCCGCATCCGCCATCACATCACAAAAATCTTCATGATGTTCAGCGTAATTCCGAATGGCGATCTTGGCGGCGGAACGATGAAGTTCGATCAGGGCTTCACCATCAGCACCGGGCGGGGGGGGGATCAGGTTGGCGCACACCTGAATCTTGCGGAACAGGCCACGCTTGTTCATTTCCTCTTTGAAATGGTTCAGGGCATCGTTTTTCATTTTGGGTTCCTCCTTATATTTGGTTGGAAATTATCTTTCCAATTTCCCTGACTGCATGGGCGATCTTCTCACGGTTTATCCGTTTTTCTTGAAGAACACCCGTGATAACTGCGGCTTCCGTCTGAATGTCCTGAAAGGCTCTGTGATTGCTTTCAAGGTCAGCTTCATAGGAAGCAAGGTCTGTGTTCTCACCGGCCTTGGCCGATCTGACTTCTTCATCAGCCTTTTCAGCGTATTCCCGGAAATACTTGGCCGCTTCATAACCCATGTATTTTTCAACCAGATATTCAAAATCACGGGCCTTGAAGATGGTTTCAGGCTTCCCGGCAATCATCAGCACATCAGCCATTATTCTTCACGCTTCTTCCGGGTACGGCGGGGCGGGTTAGCATCCGTCTTGGGTGCGGGTTCCTCTGCCTGTGCCTTGGGGCGATCCCACAGGGGGCAACCATCGGGGCCGCCTTCCTTGTGGCAACGGTGGCCAGCGTCAATGGACGGACAAAGGGGGATTTCCGGGTTCTGATCGTGCTGTCTGAAAATGCGTTCACCGTCCGGGCATTTGGGAAGATCGTTCCAAGGCGGGGTGTCACCGGTGGCCGGTTCATCAACAGGAACAGAATCATCCTTTTCACCGCCGCCCGGTGTCCAAGTTCCATCAGGATCACCACAAGCCGCCTTTGCCGCATCTTCAGCCGGATCATAGTTACCAGCCGGAGGCGGGGTTACAGTCTTGACCTTTCTGCCCCTTCTGCTGGGCGCTGTGGTGGGCGTGTCGGTGATTTCAGGTGCGGGGGTAGCCGGGGTATTGCCGCCACGCTTCACGGCTCCTGCGGCCTTCTGGTTGGCTTCCTCGTAGACTTCACAGAAAGCGTCATAGGTCAGCGGGATTTCCTTATCACGGACAGTCAAACGGCCACCGCCGAAGATCACTTCAGAAGTCTTGAAAGACAGCACCCGTTCATCATCGTCCGCCACGATACGGGCCACCAGATCAACCATACCGGCCACCTTGTTTGCCACCTTATCCTGAAGGTTCGGCTTGATGGAACTGATCTTATCGCCGCCCTTGCGGGTCAGGTCACGGCTTCTGTCCTCATGGCTGATCAGGATGATGTTTTCATAGTCCAGATTCACAAGCCGCTTCAGGGTGTTCAGGAACTCACTTCTGACCATATCCCACGCACGGAAGGAATCATCAGATTCATGCTTCCAGCCCTGACGGTCACAGATGTAAACCCGGCACGATTCATAAACATCTTCCAGAAGGTCAACCACGATGGTTCGGAAATCGTTCTGTTTCTTTTCCAGTTCGGCCACGGCATCCATGAACACTTCATAGGCCAACTTGCGCTTGGTGATACGGCCTTCCACCGTAACGGTGTCACGAATGGCGATATAGGGGGCATCCACAAACTTGATGTTGCCATCCGTGTTCAACATCAGGGGATCGGGGAACTGATTGGCAAAGAAGGTTTTGCCGCTGAAGGGTGCGCCGTAAAGCCACACAACCTTCTTCTTGGTGGCGTTCAGATCACGGCGTTCATTCTTGGGAAGTAACATATAATCCCATCCTTTCTGACAATATTCTTCATACTCACACCATCCACAAAAATGGTTTGGGTTCTTGGGAAAGTCTGTGGCTTCAACCATGTGCTTCACATCGGTCAGGAAGTCCACAATCTTCATGGGGTTGTACTGAACCGGCATCAGCGTTGGTTCAGCATCTTTCAAGGCCGCTTGCAAGCGGTCACGGAATTGGGAAAGGGTTTCGGTGCTTTTCTGCCTGATCTTGGGCTTTGGAACAATCAGGAAATACATATTTCTGATCCGGTGGCCGGGATGGGTCAGTTCATACCAATACTTGTATTCGTGAAGCTGACCGGAAACGGCGTAGTTCTTGGCGTTGTTAGAATACTTGAAATCGTACAAATCAAACGCTTCAAATTCATCCAAATCTTCACCGGTGATCAGCCCATCCAGCTTCAGGCCCTTCCCCACGGGAACCAGATAATCCATGAAGCCGATGAAATCAGCGTTCCCAATAGGCAATTCAAAGGTTCCGCCCGGTGGCAACATGGCCTTTGCCTTGGGGATCATTGCTTCCAGCTTCATCATTTCATGAATGTGATCATCCGTCAGAACCGGGAAGCTGTTCTTGTAGAAGTCAAGGGCTTGTTCAACCCCTTCTTCAATGCCGGTGTGAAGGGCGGTGCCAAGGATCAGGGCGTTGTCTGCATCCGTGTTCGGGATCGTGTCTATCCCTTCCACATATCGCAAGCGGTATTTGTATGGGCATCTATCAAAGACTTCAACCCGGCTGTGGGAAACTCGCATTGTTTCACCCCTTTCACAATAGTCTTGAAGGCTTCAAAGCCTTCCGGGTAAAGGATGAACCCGAACCCCTGTGAACCGTTGATTTGGGCCAAATTACGCTTCTGAAGCACAGATGGGGTTCCATCGGTGGCCTTCAGCTCCACTTCAAGGGCAATGCCCTTCACGGTGATCCGCATATCGGGAAGGCCGCTTTTCACATACCGGCTTCCACCCCAACGCTTTTCATAGAAGCCACAGGGCGGGGCGCTCATGCGGTCAACAGGTTCACCCAAGGGATATATCCCTTCAGCTTCCAGCCATTTCTTCAGGCGATTTTCAAAGTTTTTTTCACCGGCCATCGGCTCACCCCTCCAACATCTGAATCAGGCTGTGAATACCTCTGACTTGGGTGAAGCCCTGAATTTTACCCGTTCCAGCGTAGAATTGGAACAGTTTATCATCAGACTTCCGCCAACAATGGAAATGTCCGGTTTGCTCATTCTTCAGTTGATATTCAATGCCGTGGGCTTCAAACTGCTGAATGGCATAGGCGATCCGGTCGGGGTTCTTTGCAACCCGTTCTGAATGAACCTGTTTGGCATGATTTTTTAGGGCATCCCACACTTCATCCCTTGCCATCGGCCCCACCACCTTCCGCCAAATAGTCACACCATGCAAGGAAGGCACGGCGCAACGGGTTAGTGTTGCCATCATCGGCCCATCCTGCAAAGCCAATCCACCCATCCCGGTTGAAGCTGATACATTCACGCCGGGTGAAATAGTGGGCGTTCATGTAGATGTAACACTCGGTAATGTGGCCGTTGGTGGCCTTCTTCATGTCAACCCGTTTGCTCAAAGTCATGGTGACGGAAGTTTCACCGGCCTTATTGGATTTCTTCAATTCCTTCTGAAGCATCATACAAAGGATCAAAATATCACCTTCATCAATGCCGTCATAGGTCAGGCCCTTGGCGCTGAAATACTCCCGAAGTTCATTATTGGTGCAAACAGGTTCAAAGCCCCGGCAACTCATGACTTATCCCCTTTCAGGGTGATCTTCACATAACCGGCCTTGGCGGTGGTCTTGGAACACTCGGAAGCAATGTCCGGGTATTTCTTCTTCAGCTTGGCGGAATCAATGCTGGTGGCATTGGTGGGCTTCACAAGGGTAAGGTTCAGAACATCGGATTCAAACTTATCCACGCCGAACTTCACCATTGCTTCATACAGCTTGGCCTTCATTTCCTTTTCCTGATCCTCAATGGCCTTCTTGTGGGCGGTCAAGGAAGCAATGGCGTTCAGGGTGGCAAGCTGGGTGTTCTTGAACTCCTGAAGGGCCGTTTCTTCATCGAAGGTGGCCGAACCACAGGCGTTCGGGTTTTCCTGACAGGAATCAGGGCAAGTGTGGAACTCCGGGCATTTGTGGCAACACCCATCAAATTTTCCACGGGGGCAAGCATTTTCACATTTGATCATTTTTCGGGTTCTCCTTTCAGATAAACATTCAACTGCTTCAGGCCGAAAGCGGAAGCGGCTTCATGGTTGTCAAAATAAATGTCGATCTGGTTTTCACCGTATTTGTCAATCACCCATTGGGCGGGGCGATCCTGAACGATGTATTCACCCAAGCCTTCCACTTCCACCACGGTTCCCAAAGGAAGCGGGGAAGCACAGGAAACACCAGCCTTCAGTTCCACACCAGCGGCACCATACACAATGCCGTTGGGCCGGTTCTTGGCCCATTCGCCGCAACACTTTTCACAGGAACAATAGGCGGTAATTCTGAAACTGCCCAACAGCACCGGTTCAGGTTCGGCGGGTTCTTCCACCAGCGGGGTTTCCACCGGCTCCAAGGTCACATCCGGGATCACGGCGGTAAGCTGATCCGGTTCAATGGGGGCATCCGGGGCCTTGCTGTTGACAGCAGAACAGCGCCCAAATACAAACCCCATTGCAAGGCCCATCAGAAGGGCCACAAGGAACATCCGCCTGAACCGCTGGTTAAGGGCTTTGCGGCGCTGTTGCCGCTTGCTCATACTTTCTGAATAGTTCATCGGTATAGTCCTTTCTCATTTCCAAAGTAGAAAGAATATCTTCTTCAACCGTTCCCGGACAGATCATCAGGTAATAGAAGCAGGGCCGTTCTTGCCCAAGGCGGTGAATACGCTTTTGGGATTGCTCCCACAGTTCCGAACCTTGGGGAAGGCTGAAATAAATGATTTTGTTGGCAAGCTGGAAGTTGCCGCCCATTGCACCGGCCTGATACTGAATGAAGGTAATGCTGTTGTGCTGGTAGCGGTAAGCATCCAAGTTCTTTTCTTCACCGGAAAGAACAGACACAGGCCGGTTCAGGCCCTTGGCAATCCCCTTCAGGCGTTCCATTTCTTCCGTGAAGTTATAGAACACAATCAAGCGATCTTCCGTGCTGTTCACCAAATCCCGGAAGGCTTCATAACGGGCCGGGTTATATAGGCCGCAAAGCTGACGGGCGTAAAGGCGGCGGGTCAAACTGGTATCACCGATCAATTCCCGTTCACAATGGGCATTGGAACCGTAGAAATCCGCATCCAGTTCAAATTCACCAAGGTTGGCGCTGTCAATCGCAATATAGCGATCATTCCAGAACTTCCAATAAAGGGGTGAAGGGCGGGTTTTGACCTTGATCCAGTTCCGTTTTGGAAGGCTGATCCCGGCCTGTTCGGTAGTCATGAAAACGGCCCCATGTTCGGCCAGCTTCATCTTCAGCCGGTCAACATTCTTATAGCCGGTAATCTGTTGCCGCCAAAATCCATCGGTTTCAACCCATTCCGTTTGAATGTACTGCTTCCAGAACAGTTCCTTTGAAATCTTCCACCCCAACAGTTGGCATTGGCTCCACAGGTTTTCATACTTGCCGCCCGTGGGGGTGCCTGACAGAAGGATCACATTATCCGGTTTCAGCCCAAGAATGAACTTTGACCGTTTGGCGTTCTCGTTCTGGATCAGGGAACTTTCATCCAACATCAGCGTGAAGCCGGTCAGGGTTTTCAGCACATTCCGCCTGAAAGTCAGTTCGTAGTTGATCACGCCAATCATCAGGGTTGGAACTTCATGCTGAACCTGTTCAAAGAACCATTTGAAGGTTTTGGGGTTGGTCAGATCGAATACACAATTCCGGGTGTAGTAATCTTGAAAATGTTCAATCCAGTCTTGAACCTTTGAACATTGACACACCACCAGATTGATCCGCTTGTTCAGCTTCATCATTTTTTCGGAACCAACAAAGGTTTTCCCAAGGCCCATATCAAGGTAATAGGCCACCCGGTTCTTCCCCTCGGTTTCGTCAAGGGCCTGTTGTTGGTGCTGGAACAGCGTGATCATAGGGTTTCAGGGCCTTCAATCATGGAAAGGTAATTTTCCACATTCACACCACGGGAAAGAAGTTCGGCCTTCATAGCCATTCCCAAGGGGCTGTTCAGGGCGTAATCACTCACCTGCTCCGGGGAAAGGGAAGTGATGTTAAACAAGGACTGTTTCACCAACTCGGAATGACCGCCACCGAAGGGGTCAAAAGGGCAACAGTCAGGGGTGGCTTCAATGTCACGAACCACCATAGCCACCACCACGCCGGGGCGGTTCTTCAGCATCTTCACCGTGTTCAACAGGTGATCGGTTCCCATTTCTGCGGGGCGGAAAGCCTGTCCACCGGCTCCAATCCACAAGGTTCCATCAAATCTGGTTTTCATTGCTTTTACTCCTTTTCTAAAAATCAGGCCGTAAGGCCGAAGAAAGAATTGAACTGATCAGCACCCACATAATCACGGAACTTGGTGGGGTTGATGTAGTAATTCCAGCAAGCGCCGGTTCCGGGAACAGCGTTCCCGAAGGGAAGAAGGCCACGCTGAAGGCCGATTCTGACAAACTGATCAGATTTGCCCATGCACCGGGCGGCTTCCTTCACGCTGATCTTCTTGATGGGCGGTTCCGCAACCGGGGCGGCTCCATAACCCATCAGGTAATCAAAGGAAACGCCGGTTGCATCGGCAAGGGCCTTGATACGGTCAGGGCCGGGGGTGTTCTTCCCGGAAAGGTATTGGCTGATAGCGGCCTTGGAAGCCCCGGCCTGTTCAGACAGGGCGGATTGGCTCATATTGGCCTGTTCCATGGCGTTCTTCAAACGCTCTGCAAAGGTGGTCATTGTGCGTACTCCTTTCATTTTTGTGGTTCGGCTTCTGCAAGCCGCTTCCGAAGTTCGGTCATAAATTCACGGGTTCGGTTGATCGGAAGGCCAGCGGCAAGGCGTTCATCTTCAAAAGCAAAACGGATTTCCAGTTGATCAACTGAATAATCAGCCCGGAAGGTTCGCCAAGTCCGGTGTTCCATGTCCAACAGCTTTGCCCACAGATCGGGAAAATGTTTTCGCAAGTTCCGTAATTCTTCAAGGCTCTGCAACGGACAGCACCAACAGGAAACCCGGTGGAAAATCTCATACAAGCCACCCCAATCAAAACCGTGGGAATAGCAGTATTTCAAACAATCGGCTTCCGTCCAACCCCATTCCGCCAATGGGTGACGGTGTTCGGGGTTCTGATTGTGTTCCCGTTCCAACCGGTATTCTTCATCAGCCGCAAGGCCAATCAACTGAATAACGGTGTATTCTTCACGAAGATGGGCGAGATACCTATTGATGATTCTGGTTTTCAATTCAGCAGTACACCAACGGGCTTGCGGCCCCGGCCAGCTTTGACCTTTTTTATCTTGCAATTCAGGGTTGTGGCGCTTGGGTTGGTATTCAAACATAAACCAATCAAAAGATTTTGGATTTTGAACCCGTGTGAACTTGATTCCCGCATCCATGAAGATTTTTTCAAGCTGGTTGATATGCTCCATCATGGCCGGGAACTCCATCCATGTGTCACAGTACACCACTTCATGAAGGGGATATGTGACAGGATCGGTCTTGTGTCGGGCCAGCCATTCAAGGCCAAGGGCGGTGGAATCCTTACCACCCGAAAGGGATAGAACCCAATATTCGGGTTTCGGGTTTATTTCATTCATTGGTTATCACTCCTGTTCTTCAAAGGCCACTTCACATTCTCCACAGAGAACATGAACTTCCTTGGTGGCCCGGATGATGGTTCCGCAACAGGGGCAAACATACTTACGGGAACTTGATCCCCCCCCCTTTCGGGAACCCTTCAGCGGATTGGTACGGGGCCGAACCAGACAGAACCCGGACTTACCAAGGGATTTCACAAAGGCTTCAGCTTGCGGGTTTAGGGTGGTTTTGTGCCATCCATACTTTTCGCCTTTCTCCACGGTCAGCCCGTGGGCTTCAGCAGTTTCCTTGAACTTCCGGTTGTGGTAAGAACCAGAACGGGAAGTGTCTTGAACTTTGTCCTGAAGGTTCTGAAGGTGAACCATTTCGTGAAGCAAGGTTCCACAGGTTTCTTCAAAGGGGCGGTTCAGGTATTCGGCACACAGGTTGATTTCGTAATAGCCGCCTTCCTTGGTGCCGTCTTGCCACGCCTTCCAACCGGTACACCACCCATAGGTCCCACGGGTATGATCCGGGGAAACGGTGATCACAGGCTTTTCCAGTTTCCCTTCAAAGAAGGCTTTGTTGAACTTTGAAAACAAGGTTTCAAGTTCATCAATGACCGGTTTCAAACTGACTTCATTCATGATTCTTACTCCTTGCGGTGTCCTTTAGGACACTTTCGCATCAAAAAAAATTCCCACCGGGGTTTCAAGGTTCAGAAAATCCACGATCTTCTGAATCTCGCCTTGGGTGAACTCCGAACCCCCATTACACTTTCGGTAAAAGGCGGATCGGGAAATCCCAAGGACTTCACACAGCTTGGCACGGGTGACACCCCGAACAGACATTTCATATTCCAAGCGGGCCTTGTTCATTCGCTCACATCCTTTCTTCAAAAATAGAACAGCCAAAGCCCCAACAAGCAATTTCCGGGCGGTCATATCTTTTACATGGGGATTGATACCCAATACCCGAACCCATAAACCGGGGGCGCTCATGTTGTCGCTGTTGCCCTGCCATCATCAGCACCGGTGGGGCGGTTCCGGTGGACGGGCCATCAGGCCCGTTTCGGCTTTAAGAATTGAAACATCCTTCTCCGATCACTGCGAAGTAATGCCAACGAAATTCTTCATCAGCTTTAAGAAGGCGAACCTTGATCCCAAATTGGTGCATACCGCTGAAGCGCCTATCGCAAGCCCATTTATGAATTGCAATTTCTTTGGCTTCTTTGGCGGTTTTCGCTTCAACATGGATGATCCAACTTTGTTCCCCGCCTTTCTTTGTATAAAAACGAACTTCATAATACTTACTCATATCTCATATACCCCTTTCGGTGTCTTATTCGCTTTTACCGTGTCCTTTAGGACACCATCATAGTATCACACCCCTTGTCGCTTGTCAACCCCATTTGTGGATTAAAAGAAACTTTTTTTGTTTTTTCGCTTTAGGGGTTGCAAAAAAGACACATTGCGGTTATACTGTTGTTACTAACCGTGAAAGGGGTGTTGATGTGGCTGATTTGACTATGGGCCAAAAAATCAAGACTTTGCGTGAAGAAAATAATCTTACTCTTGAACAGGTGGGCAATGCTGTTGGCGTAGGTAAAAGCACCGTTCGGAAATGGGAAAATGGGATTATTGCCAATATGCGCCGTGATAAAATAGCAGACTTGGCGAAAGTTCTTCACACCACACCGGCCTATTTAATGGGCTGGAAAGAAGAAGTTGAATTGGATAACCTATTTAGAATTGAAAAGCGAAAGTTCCCATTACTTGGGAACATTGCTTGTGGAACCCCTATCTTTGCCAACGAAGAAAAGGAACTGTATGTGGAAGCTGGTGCAAACATTCATGCTGATTTCTGCTTGAAGGCCAAGGGTGATTCCATGATCGGGGCCAGAATCTATGACGGGGATATTGTGTTCATCAGAAAACAGGAAATGGTGGATGATGGTGAAATTGCCGCTGTCCTGATTGGTGATGAAGCCACATTGAAGCGTGTTCAATATAATCCTGAAGAAAACGAACTGTTGTTGTTCGCTGAAAATCCAAAGTATAAAACCATGCGTTACACAGGCGAAGAACTGAATCATATCAGGATTCTTGGAAAAGCCGTAGCCTTCCAAAGTGATATTCGTTGAAAGGGGGAAACCTCATGTTTGGAAAAAAAGAACGCTGTGCGATATGCGGTGAAAAACTTTCCTTTACGGCAATTCAAATCAATGGTGGTTCCATTTGTCCTGCTTGCAACCGTCTTTCCACTGGCTCCCCCTTGGCATCTGTGGAACAGGTGAAAAAGGCATGGGAAGAAAACCACAATCGTTTCCGTAACTTCAAACCCGGAATGGTCATTTCAGATTTCGCAAGCGGCTTTTTGTTCATTGATCCTGAACAGAAAATGTTTTACCTGTCCAACAGTAAAAAAACAAAGCTGGAACCTGTTGTTTTCAGGTTCTCTGAAATCAATGCCTTCAAGATTGAACAGGTTGGACAGAAAACCATTACTAAGACAAAAGGCGGGATTGGTAGGGCCGTTGTTGGCGGGGCCTTATTCGGAACAGCCGGGGCCATCGTTGGTGCCGCAACTGCCAAACAGGAAACGAAGGAAGTTGGTGGCGTTCCAATTTTATATGTTGATTTGTCCATCAACGGGATGAACACTACCGTTTCCATCTCCAACCCACCCCTGAAAGCCGCTGATTATCTTGAAAACGCTATGAACGAATAATCCTTCAACATTCAAGATCAAATCCCTTCTGGTTATATTTTTCATACTTCTTATATACTCTTTTTTTTCTTTCATGTTTGAAGTATCTGCACTATCTTGAATGTTGAAGGATTATCCCAAACCGCTTGCCTTACCGGGCTTTTAGTTCATTCAACATCCATTCAAAATGCAAAAAAAAATGACCGCCCCCGGTCTTGCACACCGGAAGCGGTCAGGCGAAACAAACCCTTTTGAAGTTAATGTTTCAAACGCCTTTGAACATTATATCACATGGGGTTTAGCTTTGCCATACCCAATTTTGAAAGTTCAGGTGATATAATGCGAAATCCAAACGGGTATGGAACGGTTGCAAAGCTATCAGGCCAACGCCGCCGCCCATACATTGTGAAGAAAACCATAGGTTGGAATGACAAAGGCCATCCCATCTATGACATTATTGGCTATGCTGAAACCCGTGAGGCCGGGAACATCATGCTTGCTGAATACAACCGTGATCCTTGGGATGTTGACCGGGCCAAGATCACCCTTCAACAGCTTTTTGACCTCTGGAAAGAAAAGAAGGCCCCGAAGCTGGGTGAATCCAATCGTTCTTCCCTCTGTTCAGCGTTCAAGCATTGTTCAGCGTATGTGAACAAACCTTACAAGCAACTGCGATCCTACCAAATGCAAGAAACCATTGATGGTTGTGGGAAAGGGTATAGCACCCAAGCGGCCATTAAGAACCTGTGGGGCCACCTTGACCGGTTCGCCCTTGAAATGGATATAATAAACCGGTGCTTCTCCGAACTTCTGACTTCTGATCCAATACCGCCCACCAGCCGCCTTCCGTTCACCAACGATGAAATCAAAACGGTATGGGAACATCAGTCTGATCCTTGGGTTGATACTGTTTTGATCTTGCTATATTCCGGGTGGCGTATCTCTGAATTTTTGAACCTGAAACCTGAAGATATAGACTTGAAGGAAGGCACGATGAAGGGCGGCACCAAAACGAAAGCCGGTAAGAACCGCATTGTTCCCATCCATCCAAAGATCAGGCCCTTGATTGAACGGCGGCTTGCCGAAGGTGGCCCCCGGCTGATCAGCTACAATGGGAAGATTTGCAATCAAACCCAATACCGGATATTTTGGGCGGATATTATGAAGGCCCTGAAGCTGAACCATACCCCGCACGAATGCCGCCACACCTTTGAAACCAAATTGGATAGCGCCGGGGCCAACCGGAAATGTATTGATTTGCTCATGGGTCATGTGTCCAAGGACACGGGAAACCGGGTCTATAATCACAAGACTTTGGACGAACTGAAGGCCACCGTGGAACTGATTCCATAGGGTTCAAACCGGTGAACATTTTAGGCCGCTGAACGCTGAACTATGCACACATTAGTAACAAGAAAACCCCGAACCCCTGAAAAATCAAGGGTTCTGGGTTCGTCTGTTTTTATTTTACCATATACCGTTCCGAAATCGTGGAATTTTTCGATTTTGGGGCGGTTTTCCTATTTTATGGACATACGGGAAAGGGTTCAAAAATGAGCTATGATTAAGTCAGTTCATCGATGGATTATTTCCAATCGAATGACCGGCCTGATGGGATATGCTCCCCGGCGATGTAGCGCAACGACCTGCGGCAAGGAAATGGAGGAACCTTGACCGCAGCGAGCGTACCAACGGGAACGAAACGCCGCTGTGAGATTCAGGGGCAGGAACGACAGCAGGACAACCCGGCAGAACTGATACCAAAACGCTACCCAAACACGACAAATCGGCGGGGTGTAGTCTGCCCCGTCCGTAATACTATGGGGCATTTCAAAGCGGCTCTATGGCCGTATTTTCCTTGAAAATCGCCCCGAAACATGACACCAAAAACCTTTATCCGCCTGTTCCCGTTGTTACGGCTGAAATGGGCGGATTTTCTATGATAGGAGGCACTATGCCGAGAATGAGCAAGAAACGGAAGTTGGAGCTTTCCTTCTTCCTCAATGACCGGGGGCGTGTGGCCTACAACGACCTGTGCCGGAAGTGCCAGCATAAGTGCAAGCAGAGTTTCCGGGCTGTCGTGATAGACTGCCCCCATTACCTGTCAAAACGAGCCAAGCGAAAGGAGAAAATCAGTTAAATGGAATTTGAATTTATGAGCGCAGACACGGTTCTGCCGCCTTGTATGCCGCTACCCGCCGCAATGCTTCGGCTGCCGATCAGCAGCACAGCAAAAGTCATGTATGCCCGTCTGCTGAACACCACCCTTACGGCAGGGATAGAGGATAGCAACGGCATTTTGTTTGTCCGTTTTCCTATCATGGAATTAGCGGCAGCCCTCTCCCGCAGCCCCGTCACTGTGAAGCGTTCCCTGAAAGAATTGGAGGACATCGGGCTTATCCTGCGGGTGCGCCGGGGTGTGGGAGAACCAAACCGCATTTACACGCTGCTTCCCAAAGGAGGGCTGCCATGATAAATGAGAAGCTGGAAAAGCTGAATCAGGAGATTGCCAAAGGCGAAGCCAGACTGCGGCGGGCGCAGCATGAAGAAAAAATACTGGAACACCAGGTGAAGCAGCTTACCCGGAAGGAACGGACGCACCGGCTCTGTACCAGAGGAGCTATGCTGGAAAGTTTCCTTTTAAGGCCGGAAGTGCTGACAGACGAGGATGTGATGGACATTCTGAAACAGGCATTTTCTCAAAGTGGCATGAAGGAAATAGTTGCAGAAAGCGTGAAAGGGCGGGTAGCCGGGGAATCCCTTACGGAGTAAGGGCGCAACTATACACCGGTCAAGCCGGTGCGTTGCGCCCTGCCGGGGGCTTCCTGCGGAAAGCGGATGATTTTCAGCACCGTTGCGGCTGCTTCCAATCATCACAGGGGACGCTACACTTCCCCTGCGCTGGCTGCGCCAGCTACCCCTTTGTGGACTTGCCGCCCGGGAACACCTTGCGCTGCAAGCTGTTCCCGTCCAGCAAGTTTACAATTTATCTATTCCAAAACAGGACTGCCCGTAGTATAATAAAGCTAATGACGAACACTATCTAAGGAGATGGTTTTATGTATGGATTGATTGCTTTGAATTTCATCATACCCTTTGTTATGGTTTTTGTAGGATATATCTTAAAGAAGCACCCGGTAAAAGATATGACATCCGGTAACGGATACAATACGCCTACATCTCGGAAGTCACAAGAGCATTGGGATTATGCACAAAGCATAGCACCTAATATTTTTATTGGTATTGGCAAAACATTAGGTTTGGTAGAAATCGTTTTGTGTATATCCTTACTTCTTCTTAATATTTCTACACAGACTACCGTATTTGCAGGAGTAGTTGTTGGAATTATTTTTCTGATTTTTGGATTTTATAAAACAGAAACTGGAATTACAAGTAAATTTGCGAACAAAAACTTTTAAGCTATTAGACAGCTTTCCATCATCGAGCCAACCTGACCCGAATCTTCAAAACTGAATACTAATCGCCTACCAGCGACACCACTAAGCAGGAAATCAGAAACGGTTTCCTGCTTTTCTTTTGCCCAAAATCAACCACAGGAAGGAGGAACGCTATGCCCTGTCCACACCATGATATAAAAATAATCCAGCGCAGCAACCACCAGTCAGCCGTTGCGTCTGCCGCCTACCAGAGTGGGGAACGGCTGTTTTCCGAGTACGACCAGAAGCAGAAATACTATTCCCATAAAAGCGAGATTGTCCATACAGAAATCATGCTGCCGCCCCACGCCCCACCAGCGTATGCAGACCGCAATACTTTGTGGAACGCCGCCGAAGCTATCGAGAAGCAATGGAACTCCCAGCTTGCCCGGAGAATCGTGCTTGCCATACCGAGGGAAATCCCCCCGGAACAGCACGCCGACCTTATCCGGGACTACTGCCGGGAGTTTTTTGTTTCTAAAGGCATGATTGCCGATTTTGCCATCCACGACAAAGGGAATGGGAATCCCCACGCCCACATCCTGCTGACCATGCGGGCAATGGACGAAAACGGGAAATGGCTTCCCAAGAGCCGGAAGGTTTATGACCTTGACGAGAACGGCGAGCGTATCCGGCTCCCGTCCGGGAGCTGGAAAAGCCACAAGGAGGATACCGTGGACTGGAACGACCAGAAGTACGGAGAGATCTGGCGGCAGGGCTGGGCGGCTACCGCTAACCGCTATCTGGAAGCCAACGGACGCCCGGAGCGCCTTGACCTTCGTTCCTATGAACGGCAGGGGCTTGATAAAATCCCCACCGTCCATATGGGGCCAGCAGTCAGCCAGATGGAGAAACGAGGGATACAGACCAACATCGGCAACTTGAACCGGGACATCAAAGCCGCCAATTCCCTTATGCAATCTATCCGGCAGATGGTACGCCACCTGAAAGGCTGGATTGCAGACCTGAAGGAGAAAAAAGCCGCCCTGCTGGAAGCCTTGCAGGAATCGAAGGAACCCACCCTGCCGGAGCTGCTGGGGAAATATCTGGATTTGCGCCGGGAGGAACGTACAGGCTGGACAAGCAAAGGCCAGCTTACAGGCAGCGTTGCCGATTTCAACAAGGTTATGGAAGCTATCCGCTATCTGCGGGAAAAGGAGCTGTCCACTGTGCAGAGTTTGGACGCTTATCTGGATACCGTCAGCGGGCAGGCCGTTTCCATCCGGGCAGAGATGAAGCCGAAAGAACAGCGTATGAAAGAAATCAACACCCTGCTTTCCCATATCGCCAACTTTGAAGCCCATAAGCCGGTTCATGTGGAGTATGCTGCCATCCGGTTTAAGAAGCCACGGGAACAGTTTGCCGCCGCCCATCGGGACGAGCTGGACGCCTATAATGCCGCTATCCGTTATTTCAAGGTGCATTTGAAGGAGAAGAAGTACAGCATTAAAAAGCTGAATGAGGAACAGACACAGCTTGCCGGAGAAGTTGCCGGATATAAGGAACGGTTGTCCGCATTACAGGAGGATGTGAAGATTCTCCGGGATGTGCGTCACTGGCTCAATCAGGTTCTTCCGTCTGAACAGTACCGCCAGACCGCCGAGCCGGGAAAGAAACCGTCCATCCAGCAGGCAGTCAAAGGCCGGACGCAGCGTATCCGGGAAGAACAGGCCGAGAAACGGAAGCAGCCCCGCACAGAGAAAAAACAGGATATGGAACTTTAATAGGCGCTTGCTATTTTCTTTTTCGAGAATGACAGGCGCTTTTCTTATTTTCAGGAGGATTTATTTGAATGTATTTAAAGCTGTCAAGCAGTCTGTTACCACCCGGCAGGCTGCGGAGCATTTTGGAATCCGGGTGGGACGAAACGGGATGTGTGTCTGCCCCTTCCATGCTGATAAAAACCCCAGCATGAAGGTTGACCGGCGCTTTCACTGTTTCGGCTGTCAGGCAGACGGGGATGTGATTGACTTTGTTTCCCGTCTGGAAGCTGTCAGTCCGAAGGAAGCCGCCCTCATGCTGGCGCAGGAGTTCTCCATCCCCTATGAGGACAGGGAACCACCCGGCAGGAGAAAACCCAAACCCCGGCAGGAAACCCCGGAACAGCGGTTTTGCCGCATGGAGCGTTACTGCTTCCGGGTGCTGTCCGATTATTACCATCTTCTGCGCCGCTGGAAACGGGACTATGCCCCTAAGATGCCGGAAGAAGCATGGCACCCGCTTTTTGTGGAAGCCTTGCAGAAGCAATCCCATGTGGAATATCTGCTGGATGTGCTGCTCTCCCCGGATATGGAGGAACGGGCAGTCCTTATCGTTGACTATGGAAAGGAAGTGAGCAATCTTGAAAGACGAATGGCAGAGCTTGCCGCCCAAGATACGGCAGGCCGCAGAACAGACCATACAAGAAGCAGCCCCGCCCCGGAGCATTGAGGAAGTAAAGGCCATGCTGGAAAGCACCGAGAAAGGCAGCGTCCGCAACAGTATCCGCAACTGCCTGACCGTCTTTCAGAATGACCCGCTGCTTTCCGGGGCAATCGCAAAAAATCTGCTGACCGAGCGAGTGGACATTGTAAAGCCCATCGGCTACCACCGCATCGGCACCGCCATCACGGACACGGATATGAACTATCTGCTCCTGTATCTGGAAGAAACCTATGGGCTTACCAGTGAGAAAAAGATTACCGCCGCCATCGGGATTGTTGCCAATGAAAACGGCTACCACCCCGTCCGGGACTACCTGAACGGCCTTTCATGGGATGGGCAGGAGCGTATCCGCTATTGCCTGCGCCACTTTCTGGGAGCCGACACCGACCAGTACACCTATGAAGCCCTGCGGCTGTTCCTGCTGGGAGCCATCCACCGGGCATTTTGCCCCGGCTGTAAATTTGAAGTCATGCTCTGTCTGGTGGGCGGTCAGGGAGCCGGGAAATCCACCTTTTTCCGGCTGCTGGCAGTAAAAGACGAGTGGTTTTCCGATGATTTGCGGAAGCTGGATGATGATAACGTGTACCGCAAGCTGCAAGGCCACTGGATTATCGAGATGTCGGAGATGATTGCCACCGCCAATGCCAAGAGCATTGAGGAAATCAAGTCATTTTTAAGCCGACAGAAGGAGGTCTATAAAATCCCATACGAAACCCACCCGGAGGACAGGCTGCGGCAATGTGTGTTCGGCGGCACTTCCAATGCCCTTGACTTCCTGCCCCTTGACCGTTCCGGCAACCGGCGCTTCCTGCCGGTCATGGTGTACCCGGAACAGGCCGAGGTTCACATTTTGGAGGACGAAGCCGCTTCCAGAGCCTATCTTGCACAGGTCTGGGCAGAAGCCATGACGGTTTACCGCAGCGGGGATTTTAAGCTGTCTTTCAGCCCGGAAATGGTGCGCTATCTCAAAGAACACCAGCGGGATTTCATGCCGGAGGACACCAAGGCCGGGATGATACAGGCATACCTTGACCGCTATACCGGCGGCATGGTGTGTTCCAAGCAGCTTTTCAAGGAAGCCCTGAACCACCCCTTTGACGAGCCGAAGCAATGGGAAATCCGGGAAGTCAACGACATCATGAACCATTGCGTGACGGGCTGGAATTACTTTTCCAACCCCCGTGTGTTCCCGGAATACGGCAGGCAAAAGGGCTGGGAGCGTGAAACGAAAGCAACGGACATCAGCAACGGAGCTGAAAAAATCCCGGAAGGATTTGAGGAAGTCACGGAACAGATGGAGCTTCCCTTCTGAAAAATGCAGCCGGTTGCCGACCCTGTTGCACTCCCGTTGCCGAGCCGGTTGCCGGGAAACCCCCCGTAACTGCGGGCTTTTCCCCTTATCAGCAACCAAAACAACAGAAAAATAAAAGAAAATAAAAATAAGAGCCAAACTGCCAGACAGAGATAGTTTTCAGGTTTTTTGAAGCCCGTTGCCGGACTTCGTTGCCGACCTTCTCCTTGTCTGGCTTATTCTATTATGGAGGATAACTGCCTATGGCAAAAACGAAAACAGAGATTCATGTTACCACAGTTTTTGACGGCGAACTGGACGCCACAGACGTCTTTGTGAGCCTGATTGCCCAAAAATATGGGCAGAATACCAGCAAAGAAAATCTTGCGAAAACACAAGATTTAGAGTATAATAAGGATGAGGTTCAGAAGAACCGTGTTCCGTCTGGATTGTGCGGGTAAACGGTTATGATGAACGGATATGAATATACAGACATGGACGCAATACTGGCAGGCAGCTTCCGGGCAGCCATCTATTGCAGGCTTTCCAAAGACGATGACCTTGACGGGGAGAGCGCCAGTATTGCCAACCAGCGGGATATGCTGGAAAAATACTGCGAAAAGCAGGGATGGGAGGTTGTGGCAGTCTATCAGGACGATGGCTACACGGGGCTGAACATGGAGCGCCCCGACCTGAAACGGATGCTCAAAGCCATCGAGCGCAGGCAGATAAACCTTGTCATAACGAAAGATTTATCGAGGTTGGGCAGAAATTATTTGCAGACCGGCACACTCATTGAGGACTTCTTTCCCCGCCACGGCGTCCGCTATATCGCCATGAATGACGGTATCGACACCATGCGGGAGAATAACGACATTGCGCCGTTCAAGAACATCCTCAACGAGATGTACAGCAAGGATATTTCCAAGAAGGTACATTCCTCTTACCTTCTGAAAGCCCAGCAAGGCCAGTTTACCGGCTGTATCGCCCCTTTCGGGTATCAGAAAGACCCGGAGGACAAAAACCATCTGCTGGTGGACGAGGAAACCGCCCCCATTGTCCGGCAAATCTTCCGCTGGGCGCTGGAAGGACACGGCCCGAACTTTATCCGGCGCAGGCTGGAAGAACAGAAGGTGCCTTGCCCTACATGGTGGAACCGGGAACGGGGCTTCCGCAATGTCCGCACTAAATGGGAAAAGAAAGACCCGGTAAACGGGCGGTATATGTGGGATTTTTCGGTAATCAAGGACATCCTGATGAATCCCGTCTATACCGGGGCTATCGCTTCCCAGAAGAAGGACTACCGCTTCAAAATCGGCACCATCGGGGAAAAAAAGCCGCAGGACTGGATTGTGGTGGAGGAACGGCATGAGCCGATTGTTGACCGCAAGAGCTTTGACATCGTGCAGGACAAGCTGAAATCCCGGCAGCGTTCCCGCCAGACCGGGGAAATCAGCCTGTTTGCGGGGCTTCTCAAATGTGGCGAGTGTGGGAAATCACTGACTATCCGCTACACCAACGACAAGCACCCGAAGCAGATTTATTCCTGTAAGACCTATAATGCCTATGGGAAACAGCACTGTACCCAGCACCGTGTGGAGTACGAAACCCTTTACCGCCTTGTGCTGAACAAAATCCGGGAATGTGCGAAGGCCGCCCTGATGGACGGGGAAGCTGTTGCCGGACGGCTTACCAACACCTGTGAAGCCGAGCAGAAAGGCCAGCGGGAAGCGTTGGAGCGTTCCCTGACGAAGCACGAGGAACGGATTGAGGTACTGGAAAAAATGGTGCTGCGGCTCTATGAGGACATGGTTGCCGGACGTATCAGCGAAGCAAACTTCAATCTCATTCTGGATAAGACGCAGAAGGAACAGGCTGAACTAAAGGAACGGGTTGAACAGGGGCGCAGGAAGCTGGCTGATGAAATCCGCCTTGCCGTGGACGCCAAGCAATGGGTGGACGCCATTCAGGAATACGCCGACATCACGGAGCTGGACGCTGCCACCCTCAACCGTCTGATTAAAGAAATCGTTGTCCATGAACACATCGACAGCGATAAGACACGACACATTTCTATTGAAATTCATTTTAATCTCAAACCCATCCCGGAGGTGGAACAGGTCACGGCCTGACCTGTTCCCGCCGGGGCGGTTCTAAAAAAATTCCATAAATTTCTTGACACGCCGCCGCCCGCCATCGAGCAGAGTTTTACACCTATTTTGGTATGAAACAGCTCATGGCGGGCGGCGGCGTCGCTTTGATCGGCGGCACCCTTGTTCCCCTGCTTTCTCAACTTTTTGGATAATGCCTAAAACAAATACCACCCGCCGCGCCCTCTCGGAAACGGGAGGGCGCGGGAAAGGAGGGATTAACTTTTGATATGGCAGATGATTGAAGATTGGTTTCGCGGCATTTTGACAGACGGGATTTTATCGAACCTTTCCGGCTTGTTTGACAGCGTAAATACAGAGGTTGGAGAAATCGCAACACAAGTCGGCACGACCCCCGCCGGGTGGAACGCGGGCATATTCAACATGATACGCAGCCTTTCGGAAAACGTCATTGTACCGATTGCGGGCGTTATCATTACCTTTGTCATGTGCTACGAACTAATCCAGCTTGTAATTGAAAAAAACAATCTGCACGATCTCGACACTTGGATATTTTTCAAGTGGATTTTCAAAACCTTTGTCGCGGTGCTGCTGGTAACAAATACTTGGAACATCGTCATGGGTGTTTTCGATATTACGCAGAGCGTCGTCAACGACAGCGCGGGCGTTATCATATCCGACACCAGCATAGATATTGCAACCGTTATCACCGACATAGAAGCAAAGCTGGACGCTATGAGCGTCGGCGGGCTTTTGGGGCTATGGTTTCAATCCCTCTTTGTAGGGCTTACCATGAAAGCCCTCTCTATCTGCATTATGCTTGTGGTGTACGGGCGCATGATTGAAATATACCTTGTAACGAGTATCGCCCCTATCCCCGTTGCGACAATGGTAAATCACGAATGGGGCGGCATGGGACAGAACTATTTGAAATCCTTGCTTGCCCTCGGTTTCCAAGCGTTTTTAATCCTTGTGTGCGTCGGCATTTACGCGGTTTTGATACAGACAATCGCAGCAACCGACGATATATCCGGCGCGATCTGGTCTTGCATGGGCTATACCGTCCTCTTGTGCTTTACGCTTTTCAAGACGGGAAGCCTTGCAAAGAGCGTCTTTTCGGCGCATTAAGGGGGCGGGAATGAAAAAATATAAAATCATTTACGCAGATCCCCCGTGGCGGTATGAACGAAGCAAGGTACAGGGAGCAGCGGAAAAGCACTATCCCACTATGAGCATTGAGGAACTATGCGCTTTACCTATCAAGGAAATTGCGGACAAGGACTGTATTTTATTCCTATGGGCGACGTTCCCGCAGCTTAAAGAAGCGTTGCAGTTAATCAAGGCTTGGGGCTTTATCTATAAATCCGTTGCCTTTGTATGGTTAAAGCAAAATCGGAAATCGCCCACTTGGTTTTATGGCTTGGGCTTTTGGACGCGAGGAAATGCGGAAATCTGCTTGCTTGCTACCAAAGGACACCCGAAGCGGCAATCAAACAAGGTACATCAATTTATTATTTCCCCCGTCGAGCAGCACAGCAAAAAGCCGGATATAACGCGGGAAAAGATACTTGCCCTTATGGGCGACCTACCGCGTATTGAACTGTTCGCAAGGCAGCATACCCCCGGTTGGGACGTATGGGGAAATGAAATCGCAAGCGACATACGGTTTGCCGGAAAGGAGGTTTGAAATGGCGTATGTAACCGTCCCAAAGGATTTAACCAAAATCAAGAGCAAGGTAATGTTTAACCTTACCAAACGGCAGTTAATTTGTTTCGGCGCGGCGGTGGCTATCGGCTTACCGCTTTTCTTTTTGACAAAGGACAGCGCGGGAACGACAACGGCGGCTTTGTGCATGGTGCTTGCCATGCTGCCTATGTTTCTACTCGCCATGTATGAGAAGAACGGGCAACCGCTGGAAGTGATTATACGGCAATTTGTGGAAGTGAAGTTTCTTCGCCCCAAAGAGCGACCTTATCAGACCAACAATTTTTATGCCGCCCTTGCGCGGCAGGAGCGATTAGATAAGGAGGTACGGGCGATTGTCAAAGGAAAAGGGAAAGACCCAAAACGAAAAGCGTAAACTTACGCGACAGGAAAAGAAACAGATCGACGCGCTTATCCGGCAGGCAAAGGGCGACGGGAAGCCCCATACGGCGCAGGACAGCATACCGTTTGAGCGAATGTATAAGGACGGGATTTGCCGCCTTGCAAACGGGCGGTATTCCAAGTGCATAGAGTTTGAGGACATCAACTATCAGCTTGCGCAGCCGGACGACAAGACCGCCATTTTTGAAGCCCTTTGCGATATGTATAATTCCTTTGACGCTTCTATTGGCGTGCAGCTTTCCCTAATCAGCCGCCATGCGAACAAGGACGATTTTAAAAGCAGTATCACGATTGCCCCGCAGAATGACGACTTTGACAGTATCAGAGCCGAATACACCGAAATGCTTAGGACGCAGCTTGAACGGGGCAACAACGGGCTTATCAAGACAAAGTTCCTCACCTTTACCATTGAAGCAAAGGATATTAAATCGGCGCGGGCGCGGCTTGCCCGTATCGAAACGGACACCCTCAACCATTTTAAGGTAATGGGCGCGGCGGCGCGGGTGCTGGACGGGAAGCAGCGTCTTGAAGTGCTGCATGGGCTGTTCCACCCGGACGGGGAACGCTTTAATTTTGCGTGGGAATGGCTACCCGCAAGCGGCCTTTCCGTCAAAGACTTTATTGCCCCGTCCTCTTTCCGCTTTGGCGACGGGCGAATGTTCCAAATGGGCGAGAAGTACGGCGCAGTTTCCTTTTTGCAGATTGCCGCGCCGGAACTTTCCGACCGTATGCTTGCCGACTTTATGGAAGCGGAAAACGGGATTGTCGTCAATCTGCACATTCAGAGTATCGACCACAACGAAGCGATCAAGACCATTAAGCGCAAGATAACCGACCTTGACCGCATGAAAATCGAGGAACAGAAAAAAGCAATCCGCAGCGGCTACGATATGGATATAATCCCGTCCGACCTTGCCACATACGGCGGCGAAGCGAAAAACCTTTTGCGGGATTTGCAGAGCCGGAACGAGCGAATGTTTTTACTTACCTTGCTTGTGCTGAATATCGCGGACACCAAGCAGAAATTGGATAACGACGTATTTCAGGCTGCAAGTATCGCGCAGAAATACAACTGTATGCTCACCCGCCTTGACTACCGGCAGGAACAGGGGCTTATGTCCTCTATCCCGTTGGGGGAAAACCTAATCCATATCCAGCGGGGCTTGACGACTTCCAGCACCGCTATTTTCGTCCCCTTTACGGTACAAGAGCTGTTCCAAAGCGGCGAAGCGTTGTATTACGGCTTAAACGCCCTTTCCAACAACATGATTTTGTGCGACCGGAAGCGGCTGAAAAACCCTAACGGCCTTATTCTCGGCACACCGGGAAGCGGCAAGAGTTTTTCGGCTAAACGCGAGATCACCAATGCTTTCCTTATTACCGCAGACGATATTATCATTTGCGACCCCGAAGCCGAATATTACCCCCTTGTGGAACGGCTGAAAGGACAGGTTATCAAGGTTTCGCAGAACAGCACGCAGTACATCAACCCGATGGATATTAACCTCAATTACAGCGAGGGCGACACGCCCATAGCGTTAAAGAGTGATTTTATCCTTTCCTTTTGTGAGTTGATTATGGGCGGCAAAAACGGGCTGGAAGCGGTTGAAAAGACCTTGATTGACCGCGCCGTTATCAGCGTGTACCGCAGCTACCTTGCAGACCCGAAGCCGGAAAATATGCCGATATTGGGCGACCTCTACAACGAGATTAGGAAGCAGCCGGAAAAGGAAGCGCAGCGTATCGCGTCGGCATTGGAACTGTATGTAAACGGCAGCTTGAACCTGTTTAACCACCGCACAAACGTTGACATTCACAACCGCCTTGTCTGCTTTGACATTAAGGAACTCGGCACCCAGCTTAAAAAAGTCGGTATGCTCATTATCCAAGACCAAGTGTGGAACCGCGTAACGCTCAACCGCAGCGAGGGCAAGGCGACGCGGTACTACATCGACGAGTTTCATTTGCTCTTGAAAGAGGAACAGACCGCCGCCTATTCCGTTGAAATATGGAAAAGATTTAGAAAATGGGGCGGTATTCCGACAGGTATCACGCAGAACGTCAAAGACCTTTTGACGAGCAGAGAAGTTTCAAACGTTTTTGAAAACAGCGATTTTGTCTATATGCTCAACCAAGCGCAGGGCGACCGGGAAATCCTTGCAAAGCAGCTTAACATTTCGCAGCAGCAAATGACCTATGTAACCCATTCCGACGCGGGCGAGGGGCTTATTTTCTATGGCAACGTCATTTTGCCGTTTATTGACCGTTTCCCGCAGGACACAGAACTCTACCGCGTGATGACGACCAAACCCGGCGAGGTGTCGGCATGAGGATAGAAACGGATAAAATCTATTGCGGCGACAGCTTGCAGGTGCTTCAAGCCTTGCCGGAAAACTGTATTGACTGTTGCGTAACGTCCCCGCCCTACTACGGCTTGCGGGACTACGGCGCAGACGGGCAGATAGGGCGGGAAGCAACGCCGGAGGAATACGTTTCCCGCATTACGGCGGTTTTCCATGAGGTAAAGCGGGTGCTTACGCCGGAGGGCACTTGTTGGCTGAATATCGCGGACACTTATTGCGGCACAGGCAGCAAAGCCGGACACCAAGACCCGAAATATCCCAAAGGCAGGAACGGGCAGCAAGTGGCGGTAAACCACCGCGCCCCCGGCTGCAAGCCGAAAGATTTAATCGGTATTCCGTGGCTTGTAGCCCTTGCCTTGCGGGGCGACGGTTGGTATTTGCGCAGTTCTATCATTTGGCACAAAACAAACCCCATGCCGGAAAGCACGCGGGACAGGCCGACCCGCTGCTATGAATATGTGTTTCTGCTTACCAAGTCAAAGAAGTATTATTACGATTGGCAAGCAGTAGCCGAGCCGATAGCCCCCACAACGGCGGGGCGGCTGAAAAGCGGAGTTAGCAAAGGAAATAAGTATAACGTTACTGTTCCGGGGCAAAACCAACCGCAGAAAATCAACCGCCCCCGCGAAAAGGGCGCATACGCCGACGAGTTGATTTCTCCCGTCCGCAGCCGCCGCAACGTTTGGCAGATTAACAATGTCGGCTATCATGGCGGGCATTTCGCAGCGTTCCCGCCGAAACTTGCGGAAACGTGCATTTTGGCGGGCTGTCCCATCGGCGGGATTGTCCTTGACCCCTTTTTCGGCAGCGGCACGACGGGCATGGTAGCAAAACGGCTTAACCGCCGCTATATCGGCATTGAGTTAAACCCCGACTATTGCGAACTTGCAAAACAGCGGATTGGAGGTGATGAAGATTGAGCAAGGAACTGAAAGCCCCCGACAAGGTAACGCAAAAAATGACCCGCGACGGTGCGGTTGCGGAAAACCTCACGACGGGCGAAACGTCCAGTATCAGCGAAAGGCCGCAGGAAGAAAACTATTCAGCCCCCGCAGGGGTGGCAGCGGAAAAGGTTGTGCAGCATATCGGCGCAGAGATTGAGCGACACGCAGCAAAAGGCGCGGAGAAAAAAGCCCTTGACGCGACGCAGCCTAAAACCCATTCTTCCCGCTTGCAGTTTTCCGAAGCGGAACGGGCAACGCCGGAACTTCAAAAAGCGATCAAGAAATCGGATAAGGCGGCAGACTGTTTAGACGCAGCGCGGGCGGCTATCCCCAAGCAGACCAAAATCAAGAAAGAGCGCGTTTTTGACGAAGCGAAAGGCAAGGCAAAGACGCGCCTTTCCTTTGAAAAGACGGATAAGCCCCCAAACGGCAAGTTGCGGCATAACCCCTTATCCCGTCCGGCACAGGAGTTAAACAGTACCGTACATGGGAAAATCTACGAGGTAGAGAAAGAAAACGTCGGTGTGGAAAGCGGGCACCGGGTAGAACTTGCCGGAGAGAAAGCGGGCGGCATGGCGGCGCGGGCAGTTAAGGGCGGCATACGCCGCCATAAGCTGAAACCCTACCGGGCAGCGGCGGCAGCGGAAAAACAAGCGGTAAAGGCAAACGCAGATTTTCTCTATCAAAAGGCGTTGCACGATAACCCCGCGCTTGCGCACTCCAACCCCATTTCCCGTTTTTGGCAGAAGCAGCGCATTAAAAAGCAGTATGCAAAAACGCTGAAAGCGGGCGGCAAAGCGAAAAAAACCGCTGAAGCCACCGCAAAGGCGGCGAAGAAAACCGCGCAGGAAACCAAACGGGCGACGTTCTTTGTTGTCCGGCATTGGAAAGGCTGCTTGATTGTGGGCGGGATTGCCTTTATCGTGCTGCTGCTTTTCGGCGGGCTGTCCTCTTGCTCCCTCTTTGGCGGCAACAGCGGCAGCGGCTTGATTGCGTCGTCCTATCTCTCCGAGGACGCGGATATAACGGGCGCGGAAAGCGCGTATGCCGCTATGGAAGCCGAGTTACAAGATATGCTGGACAATATCGAAAGCGAATACCCCGGCTATGACGAATACCGGGTAAACGCGGACGAGATCGAGCATGACCCCTATGTGCTAATTTCTATCCTTTCCGCGTGGCATGAGGGCGTGTTTACACTCGATGAAGTGCAAAGCACCCTTGAAATGCTCTTTGAGAAACAGTATATCTTGACGGTCGAGGAAGAAGTACAGGTACGCTACCGCACCGAAACAAGGACGGACAGCGAGGGCAACCCCTATACGGTTGAAGTCCCCTATAACTATTACATTCTTCATGTGGATTTGGAAAACTTCAACCTCTCCCATGTCCCCGTTTACATCATGGGCGAAGAACAGCTATCCATGTACGCTATGTATATGTCGTCGCTGGGAAACAGACCCGACCTTTTCCCGCAATCCGGCTATGTGTCTAAATACTATGAAAACCCGCCCGCCGATTATGAAGTACCCGCCGCGCTGCTGGGTTCCGATGAAAAGTTTGCGCGGCTCATGGAGGAAGCAGATAAATACGTCGGTTTTCCCTATGTGTGGGGCGGCAGCACCCCGGAAACCTCTTTTGATTGCAGCGGCTTTGTGAGTTATGTGTTGACGAACAGCGGCCTATACAATACGGGCAGACTTGGGGCGCAAGGGCTTTACAACATCTCAACCCCTGTTTCTAACCCGCAGCCGGGGGATTTGGTGTTCTTTACGGGTACATACGACACCCCCGGCGTTTCCCATGTGGGGATTTATGTGGGCGAGGACGGGGACGGAAGCCCCGTCATGCTGCATTGTGGCGACCCTATCCAGTATTCAAAGCTGGACACCAGCTATTGGCAATCCCACTTTTACGCCTACGGGCGGTTAAATTACAATTAAAAGGAGTTGAAAAATGAATATTGTATCTTTTGGCGGCGGCACGAATAGTGCCGCCTTACTTATTGGCCTATACAAGCACAAAATCCCGATTGACCTTATCACCTTTGCCGATACGGGCGCGGAACACCCGCATACCTATCAATTTATCGAGATAATCAATCAATGGCTTGCGGAACACGGTATGCCGCAGATTACCGTTGTGCAGTATGTTGACCGCTACGGCAACCGCCTATCTCTTGAAACCGAGTGCTTGCGCTCTCATACGCTCCCGTCGATTGCCTACGGGCATAAGCGTTGTTCGCAGAAACACAAAATCGCACCGCAGGAAAAGTTTTGCAACCACTATGCGCCTTGCCGCGAAGTATGGCAGCGCGGCGAGAAAGTCAACCGCTATATCGGCTATGACGCGGGAGAAGTGAAACGGTATGAACATTCCCGCAAGTACAACGAAGCCGACAAAAAATATCATAACCGCTACCCCCTCATTGAAGAATGGGGCTGGAACAGGGACGATTGTATCCGGGAAATCAAAGCGGCAGGATTGCCGCAGCCGGGTAAATCGTCCTGTTTCTTTTGTCCGAGCATGAAGAAACAAGAGATTTTATATCTCAAAGAACACTATCCCGATCTATTTAACCGGGCGGCGACTTTGGAAGAAAACGCTATGCCCTATCTTAAAACCGTTAAGGGATTGGGGCGCAGCTATTCATGGAAAGAACAGTTTGGAAAGGAGTAAATGACTATGGCGAACACGAAACTTGACCGTATCGAAAGGGATATTGAGAAAACGAGGGCAAAAATCCTTGAACAGCAAAAGAAGCTGAAAGACCTTGAAGCGCAGAAAGTCGAGGAAGAAAACGCGCAGATCGTGCAAATGGTAAAGGCGGTACACCTTGACGGGACGCAGCTTGCCGCGTTCCTCTCCGCTTACGCCAGCGGCGAAATCACCTTGCCGCAGCCGGAAGCCACTTACCCCGCCGAACAGGAGGACAACGACAATGAAGAATAAAAAGATAATCCGAAAGTTTACCGTATTGCTTGCCGCACTGGTTATCATGTGCGGCTTTTCTGTTACCGCTTATGCGGGCGGTGGCGATGAAAGCGACGACACGCCTACCCCCGTAACCGAGGAAACCCCCGCGCCGGAAACCGAGCCGGAAGAAACGACGGGCGGCTATGAGCCGCAGCCCCTTACCCCGGACGGGAATATGTCCCTTGTGGACGATATAACGGGTGAAGCGTCCGGCGACAAGCAGTTTATCACCGTCGTTACCAAAAGTGGCAACTATTTTTACATCATCATTGACCGCGCCGAGGACGGGGAAAATACCGTCCATTTCCTTAACCAAGTGGACGAAGCGGATTTAACCGCCCTTATGGAGGACGGGCAGACCGAAGCCCCCGTTTGTAGCTGCACCGATAAATGCGTTGCCGGAAGCGTCAACACCGCTTGCCCGGTTTGCAGCGTCAACATGAGCGAGTGCGCGGGTGTGGAAGCCGAGCCGGAGCCGGAAGAAACCGAGCAGCCGCCGGAAGAAGAAAAAGGCGGCGGCATGGGTATTCTGCTTGTCGTGCTGCTTGTTGCCGCAGCGGGCGGCGGCGCGTTCTACTACTTTAAGATTTTGAAGCCCAAAAAGGACGCGGCGAAAGGCAGCAGCAGCCTTGACGACCTTGATTTTGACGAGGACGACGAGGAAACGGAAGTAGTCGAAACCGAACAGACCGAGCAGGAGGACGATAATCTATGAAACTTGTAATTGCAGAAAAACCGAGCGTCGGGGCGGCGATTGCCGCCGTTATGGGCGCGAATGAAAAGCGCAGCGGATATTTTGAGGGCGGCGGCTACCTTGTGTCGTGGTGTATCGGGCATTTGATTAGCCTTGCAGACGCGGCGACCTACAATGAACAATTCCGTAAATGGAAGTACGACGATCTTCCCATTGTCCCGCAGGAGTGGCAGTTTATTGTTGCCAGCGGCAAGGAGCAGCAGTTTTCCATTCTCAAAGACCTTATGCACCGCAGCGACGTTACCGAGATTATCAATGCTTGCGACAGCGGGCGCGAGGGGGAACTCATTTTCCGCTTTGTCTATGAACAGGCGAATTGCAAAAAGCCCTTTTCCCGCCTTTGGATTAGCAGCATGGAAGCAAGTGCAATCCGCGAGGGCTTTTCAAATCTCAAAGACGGGCGCGGCTATGACAACCTCTATCAATCCGCGCTTTGCAGAGCAAAGGCCGATTGGCTCATTGGCATTAACGCGACCCGCCTTTTCTCTATCCTCTACCATAAAACATTGAATGTCGGCAGAGTGCAAACGCCCACCCTTGCTATGCTGGTAAACCGCGACTATGCAATCAGCAGCTTTAAGAAAGAGAAATATCATGTCGTCCGGCTGGACGTTGGCGGCGTTGCCGCCCTTTCCGAAAGGCAGGACGACGAAGCGGCGGCGCGGCAGATGAAAGCGGCTTGCGAGAAATCGCAGGCCGTTTGTACTTCCCTTAAAAAAGAGAAAAAGACCGCAGCCCCGCCGAAACTGTTTGACCTCACCGCCTTGCAGCGGGAAGCAAACCGTTTGTATGGGTTTACGGCGAAACAGACCCTTGACTATGCGCAAGCCCTTTATGAAAAACGGCTTTTGACCTATCCCCGCACCGACAGCAAATATATCACTTCCGATATGGAGGGCAGCACAAAGGAACTTATCACCGGCCTTTGCGCTGCTCTCCCCTTTATGCAGGGCGTGAAGCTGCAAGCCGACCTTGCGAGGATTTGCGACAACAGCAAAGTAACCGACCATCACGCCATTTTGCCGACAGCGGAGTTTGTGAAAACGGGCTTTTCTTCCCTTGCCGAAAGTGAGAAAAAGCTAATGACCCTTGTGTGCGCAAAACTGCTTTGCGCCGTTGCCGCGCCCTATGAGTATGAAGCGGTTACGGCGGTTTTCACTTGCGGCGGCTATACCTTTACCGCAAAGGGCAGGACGACGCTTTGCGAGGGTTGGCGCGAGATTGAAAGACTATCCCGCGCCGCGTCCGGGGAACAGGACGAGGACGCAGAGCCGGAAGCGGTTTTACCCCCGCTTGCCGAGGGGCAGACCTTTGACAATCCGGCAGCGGAGATCTCCGAACGTTACACGCAGCCCCCAAAGGCATTTACCGAAGATACGTTACTTTCGGCTATGGAGAGTGCGGGAAAGGAGGACACGCCGGAGGACGCGGAGCGCAAAGGGTTAGGCACCACCGCGACGCGGGCGGGTATCATTGAAAAACTCATTAGCGCGGGCTTTGCCGAGCGCAAGGGCAAAAAGCTAATCCCCACAAAGGACGGGTATAACCTTGTCGCTATTCTGCCCGACAGCCTTACGTCCCCGCAGCTTACGGCAGAATGGGAAACGCGCCTTACCGGGATTGCAAAGGGCAGCGACAGCCCCGCCGACTTCATGCGCGGGATTGAGGAAATGACAGCGGGGCTTGTCAAGACCTATTCCGCGATTTCCGAGGATAAAGCGAAGCTGTTTACCCCGCAGCGGGAAGCAATCGGCACTTGCCCCCGTTGCGGCGCGGCGGTTTACGAGGGCAAGAAAAACTTTTACTGCTCCGACAGGGCTTGCAGCTTTGTGATGTGGAAGAATGACCGCTTTTTTGAGCAGCGCAAAAAGGCTTTCACAAAGGCGATTGCCGCCGCCCTTTTGAAAGACGGAAAGGTAAAAATCAAAGGTATGTACTCGACCAAGACGGGAAAGACCTTTGACGGAGTTGTGCTGCTTGCCGACACAGGCGGCAAGTATGTAAACTTCCGCGTCGAGCAGAACCGAAAATGATAAGGCTTGATGAAAAGCAATACCGCGCCGTAAAGAAAATGACCCGCGCCGCTTGTGCAAACAACGATTGCGGGAATTGTCTGCTGCTGGACGACGGGGAAACTTGCGTTTGTGTGCAGAGTATCAGCTATTCGCTGCTATGCCGCTATTTCCGCGAAGCGGTATTACCCGCCGACAGGCAGCTTTGCGAACAGATCACCCGCAGCGGGGAAACCGATTTGAAGCGTTGCGCGGTATGCGGCAGCACGTTTGCGGCGGGCAGCAACCGGGCGAAATACTGCCCCGATTGCGCGGCAAAGATACGCCGCAGACAGAAAGCCCAAAGCGAGAGAAACAGGCGTTTACGGATAAAAACAACTACATAGCAAGCACAGCAAACGAGTACCCGTTTGCGAGAAATGCCCGCGCTTCCCATAGAGAGCGCGGGCATTTTGCTTGTTGGGATAGTCCCAAACCCTTATATGACCGAGAAAGGACGTGATGAAAGAATATGCCGTATTCCTCATACGACCATGACAAATTAGAAGCCGCCGAAACCATGCGGATAGAACGCCGGATATATTTTGAAGCAAAGGACAGGGAGATTGCCCCTTATGCTTCCTTGCCGATTGCGCAGCTACTTTCCATGCGCAGCGAAAGCGCGGCGGCAGAACAGGCGATTTTTGACGACCTTAAAGAACGCGCCGCCGCATGGGAAGAACAGGCGGGAAGAACGCTTTTGCTGGATAAAACACTTGAATATGTGAGAACGCCGCACGTCCAGCACACCGCTAACGAGTGGCAGACCACCGAGCATAACCGCCATATTCGCAGCAATCGGGTATATCAGATGAATTACTACATTTACGAGAATACCCGCTACGACAAAGAAGCGCAGAAATCTATCCCGTATTCATGGACGCTTACATGGAGCGTGCGCACCAACAGCCCAAGCAGAACCCAAGCGAAGATTGCCGGACAAGATAGAAAGGTTTTCACCGACAAGGCAGCTATGGAAAAGTATCTGAATGGGCGTATCAAAGCGTATGACCGCTTGTTTACGGAAATCTCCCCGCCTATCCCGCAGGAGTACGCCGACTATTTCAAAGTAAACGGTATGCTCATGCCGGACTACACCATAGAGGGCGAAGAACCCCCGCAGCAGCAACAGGCGGCAGCTATCCCCGAAAATACCGGGCAGGAAAAGGAGCGTGAACACATGAGCGAACAGTTTTCTATTATGATAGGCAACCGCAGCCGCTTTGACGCGGGCGACCCCGGCGGCTATTGGTTGGATATGCCCGCCACAAAGGAGCAGTTGCACGAAGCTATGCGGAACGTCGGCATTACCGCCGACAACCCGCAGGATTTTTCCATTCGCGGCTATTCCGACGACCCGGAGAAACATATTGCCTTGCCTTATGAAATGGTATGCGCCGCCGACGTGGACGAACTCAATTTTCTTGCGGCGCGGCTCGAACAGCTTGACCCCGCCGAGGTTGGCAAGCTGAACGCAGCTTTGCAGCAGAAAAACGGGCTTGCAAATATTGGACAGGTAATTGACTTCACCTACAACGTGGATTTTTACGTCCATATCCCCGAAGTACATAACTACCACGATTTGGGCGACTATTACTTAAATCAATCCGGCATGGTACAAATGCCCGAAGAATGGAAAGGCGGCATTGACCTTTCTACTTTTGGCAGGAACGCTGCCGCGCAGGAAAAAGGCGCGTTTACCGAGTACGGCTATATCGTGGAAAGCGGCGACGAGTGGGAACGGCAGTTTGAGGGGCGCGAAGTGCCGGAAGAATACCGCATTATGAGTTACCCGCAGCCGGAGCGCGGCGAACAGGACAAAGCCTATATGGACGCAGCCGAAACGCAGCAAGCAGACGCACAGGCCGCAGAGCCGCAGCAGCCCCGCCCCGTCGTCCCCATTATCCTTACTTCCGAAAAGCCCGCCGAAAAGGTAAAGGAGATCACCGCGCGTTTGGAACAGGTCGTACAGGCGATTTTTGACAGCGACCGCTACAAAGAGTTTCTAACCGCTATGTCAAAGTTCCATGATTATAGTTTGAATAACACTATCCTAATTGCTATGCAGGGCGGCAATTTGGTAATGGGCTTCCGTCAATGGGAAAAGGAGTTTGACCGCCATGTAAAGAAAGGCGAGAAAGGCATTAAAATCTTTGCCCCCGCGCCCTACAAGGTGAAAAAGCTGGTTGATAAAATCGACCCCGAAACGAGAAAGCCCATGCTTGACCGCGAGGGAAAAGTGGTAAAGGAAGAAAAGGAAATCACCGTCCCCGCCTTTAAGGTTATAACCGTCTTTGATATTTCGCAGACCGAGGGCAAGGAGTTTCCCGACCTTTCCGTTAAACCGCTGCTTGCCGATGTGGAGCAGTACGAGGATTTTTTCGCCGCCCTTGAAAAAGCGTCCCCCGTCCCGATTGCATTTGAGCAGATCACAAACGGCGCAAATGGGTATTTCAGTTTGACCGACAAGCGTATTGCAATCAAAGAGGGCGTGAGTGAATTACAGGCGGTAAAGACCGCCATTCACGAAATCGCCCATGCGAAGCTGCACGACGTAGACTTAAACGCCCCGCCGGAGCAGCAAAACCGCGTTGACCGCCATACCTGCGAGGTAGAAGCGGAAAGCGTCGCTTATACGGTTTGCCAGCATTTCGGCCTTGATACTTCCGATTACTCTTTCGGCTATGTGGCTGGTTGGAGCAGCGGCAAGGAAATGACCGAGTTAAAAGCGTCCCTTGAAACAATACAGACCACCGCAAAGGAACTCATTACCGAGATTGAGGGGCATTTTACCGAGTTGCAGCAGCAGCGGCAAGCCGAGCAGGAGCAGGGCGATACCTTTTCCATTTATCAGTTAAAGCGCGGGGACGAAACAAGGGACTTGCGCTTTGAGCCTTATGACCGTCTGCAAGCGGCTGGACTTACCATTGACCGGGTAAATTATGAACTCGTCTATACTGCACCGCTTACAAAGGATATGACGCTGGGCGACATTTGGGAAAGGTTTAATATCGACCACCCCGCCGACTTTAAGGGGCATAGCCTTTCCGTTTCCGACATTGTTGTGCTTCATCAGAACGACGAGGACACCGCCCACTATGTAGACAGTATCGGTTTTCAGCAAGTGCCGGAGTTTTTGCAGGAGCAGCAGACCCCCGTATTTGACAAGCTGCCGCCCGAACAGCAGCAAGCCTTGTCCGACACCGTACAAGACACTTTGCAAATGCTGGTTGACGCAGACAAGCGGATTTATGGCGACGTTACGGGCAAGACCCTTGAAGCAATCGCGGCGCAAGGATATTCCTACAAGGACGGGCAGCTTGAAAAGCAGCAGCCGGAAGCGACCCCCGACAGCCTTTTGACGGGTGAAACCGTTAGAACGCCGAGGGGCAATTTTCATATTACCGATATGAGCCGTGAACAGATCGAAGCGGCGGGATTTGGTTTTCACCATGCGTCGGAGGACGGGAAGTATCTCATTATGGGGAATGGCACACAGGCTTATGCCATAGCCGCCGAGCAGCCGCAGCGGGATAATCCCTTAAAGCACGTCGAGGACACCATAGAGCAGAACGACAACAATTTTGACGGGCTTATCAACAATACGCCGCAAACGCCCACCGTTGCAGATTTTGAGCAGCGGGCAAAGGCGGGGGAAGCGATTTCCGTTACCGACCTTGCAAAAGCGGTAAAAGCCGAGAAACGGGAACAGCCGCAGAAAAAACCGTCCATTTTGAAGAAGCTGGACGAATACAAGAAACAGGCGGCGCAGCAGCCGAAAGATAAACAGAAAGAGCATAAAAAGGATTTGGAGGTTTGATAGCATGAATACCCGCTTTACCATTGAGGAAGAAAACATTGTTGCGATCTACGCCGAGGACAGCCGGGAAACAACGCTTGAAAATATCCTTGCCGCCATGCCCTACATGGACGAGGATATGCGCCAGCTTGCCGCCGCAGCGGTGAACAAGCTGCAAGCCATGACGGACAGCGAGTTTTCCGAAAGGGAGTTTATCTTGACCGACGAGGAATAGCCCATAGAGAACAGGGGCGCGGTTGCCGATTTCCGGCACCGCGCCCCTGTTCTTTTTTTGTCCTTGCGTGGACAATTAGAAAGCCGTTTTTGCGGGTTTGAATATACTTTATCGTCTATGTCGTTTTCATGCGCTGGAAGCCGCAGAAACACAGGCGTTTTCAGCCCTTAACATTCCACTTGCCACCCCATGTTTTGCGCCTTATCGCTCCTGCTCCCGCGCCCTGCTTTGGGACGGGTAAAGAATACTATCGACGTTCTTTTTGACAACGCCGTATTCCTGCATTTGCTTCTTGGCTTGCCGATAATCTTCATACAATTTGGTTTTCCTGTCGTTTAAGCTTCTATACTCCTTGCGCAGCGCGGCGAGATCGGGCAGCTTCTTTATCTGCATTTCCTTTAATGCCCTTGCCGCAGCTTCAAACAGGATAATTTCGCTTTCATGCCCCCGCAGATACTTTTCCTTGTCCGGCGATTTTCGGTATTCATCGTAAATCGGTTTTAACTGTCGGTATGTGGTGGTGTGCTTGATAAGCAGCGACAAATCAGACATACGCTGTTCCACTTCCTTAACCGCCTTTGCCGCCGCGTCATGAGCGGTCATAATATCGGCTATCTTGCTTTCAAGTTCGCTATAATACTCAATCTTGTTTTCGGTTAGGAAGTTCATGCTTTTAGCAGCCTGTTTCAGATTATGGATTTTTGCCCACCGTTCATAGCCCGCCGACTGTTGGGCTTTGATACTGTTTTCAAGATCGACGACAAGCCGGATTTTCTTATCTTCCCGCAGCGTTTTTGTTTTGGCAACATACACGCCCTTGATACGCTCCTTTATCGCTTCTTCCGTATAGGCCGCGCCGAGCGTCTTTGTGCGGGTAAACCGTTCCTGTCCGGCAGCGCGAAAGGAAATGTATTTGCCCTGTTTGATTTCATACCCCATTTCCTGCAAGCGGCGCAGCAGTTCGTCAAAATCTTTCACTTGGGGAATGAGAGTATCTATCGCCGTTTTCAGCTTTGCTTTGTAGCTTGTCCCTTGCTTTTCGGCGGTGTATTCTGCATAGCTTTTTCCCTTGTCCTGTCCCGGTACGACGACGGATAGCCCATGCTCTTTACATATCCTGTCGCTGGTGCGCCGGATAAAGTGATAGCTTTGCTTGTTGGAATGGTACTTTTTGTAGTCAACGAAGCTAACCGCGTTGAAAATCAAGTGATTATGCAGATGGTCTTTATCGACGTGAGTTGTCAAAACAAACTCATACTTGCCGCCTAATACCGCCCCGGCAAGTTCCATGCCGATTTTGTGCGCTTCTTCCGGTGTGGTTTCTCCCACCGCAAAGGATTGTATCAAGTGCCGCCCTAAATGTGTGCCGCGATCTCCGGCAGCTTCCCGCGTCCATGCAAACTCAATATCGGCGGTTTCCAGCCCGCAGCCGAAAGAGGACGCAAGCAGCTTCCCGTCTGTCTTTTCGGGATTTAAGATATAGTCTATCGCAGCCTTTAAGGTTGATTTAATAGGGTGCGTCTTTGTAACCGCCATATCTCGTCCACCGCCTTTTTAATGTCCTCTATATCCTGCCTGTAAACCGTCCCCGTCGCATTGGCGCGTTTTGCAATTTGGTTGATGTTCCGGCTCACCGCTTGCAGTTCCCGGATATATGCTTTTGTGTCGCTTCGGTCAACGACAAGAATATACCCGTCTATCGCCATTTTACGGAAGTATGCCCCATACTGCTTTATGGGAAGCTGCTTCATCTTCTCGTCGATCAGCCGCTTTTCTTCTTCCGTAACGTAAAACTTCATCTGTATATTTCTCTTTCGGTTTTCCATTTCCGCACCGCCTTTCGGTATAAGGGTTTGGGATTATCCCAACAAGCATTTTCCGCAAACGGGTACTCGTTTGCTGTGCTTGCTATCTACTCCATACCCCCACCGAAAGGCGGTATTTGTTGCGCGTTCCTTTGATTTTGGACGCAAAAAAAGATTGCAGCCGCCATGCGCTGCAATCTCCCGATTTCTCATATTGTGAGGTTAATCCTCTGCTTTTTCGACTTCCGTTATCTCCCTTGCTGTTGCGGTTACAATCCGTATGCCTTTATCGCTCATACCGTCCAGCAGCGCGTCAAGCTGCCGCCGCCCGGTGGATTTCTCCGCATTGCTGTTCGGGAAGAAAAATTGATCTACCGAAATATGATACCGGGTTACAAGGTCATAGAATACCTGTAAACTCGGCTGTTGTCCCTTGTTCTCGATATTCGCAAGGTAGCGCGGGGAAATATATAACTCGTCGCTTACCTTTTTGCGGCTCTCGCCGTATTCATTTCTCGCGGCTTTTATAGCTGCCCCGAAAGCCTTAAAGTCGTACAATGGTACGGGTCTTTTTGCCATTTTCATTCACCCTGTTACATTTTACAGTTCACCTTTCTTTTTGGATATGTCCACACAATTCATATCATTAGGTTAAATACTTCCTGTTGTGTATTGACAGTAGACTGATTTTCTGATAAAATAAAATTTATGTAAAAGGAGGCGGCGTTTATGTTGCATAGCATGCGTATTAGATAAGCATTGAAAAAAAGGATTTTCCCATTTTCAACATGGGCTTTTTTGTCATGCTTATTTTGCGGATGCTATACAAAAAACTAACGACGTATAGATATAGTATAGACATAGTGCAAGCTATGCCTTAGTTTTGTTGTACTGCTCTGTGCATTATAAATGCAGGTCAATGCTCATGTTGAGGATTGACCTGCATTTTTTTGTGTAAAAAGGACGAGTGAAATATAATGCTTAAAAAATATTGGATAAAATGTCCGATTTGTAACGGAAAGACGAGAGTTCAAGTATTTCATAATACTGTATTAAAAGATTTTCCTCTTTTCTGCCCTAAATGCAAATTGACGCATATCATTGATGTAGAAAAATTAGAGATTGTAATCAAAAATACAGAAAAACAAACTTTTATTATTTAGAAGAAAGGATATAAAAATGAAACGTTTACCTAAATATACGCCTGCGGAAGTACGGAATGATCCATACGGATTTACTTACAAAGAAATGTCGGAAGTTATTGGCGAGAATGAAGCAAAAGCCTTATATGAAGAATTATATAAGCAATTACCACGCAAAAAAAATCTATCAATGTTGGTAAAAAATATTTGCAAAAGCAGTGATACTGAAAAGTATGTTTACGAACTGAAAGACAACAAATACATTGAAACGGTTTTTATCAAGCGGCGAGATGGTGGAACTGTTTGCGTGAGCACACAAGTCGGTTGTCCTGTTGGTTGTATTTTTTGTGAGTCCGGGCGAAATGGCTTTGTTCGTAATCTAACATCGTCAGAAATCGTACAACAGATTATATTGTTGCGTCGAAAAGTAAACCGTATCGTTTTTATGGGTATGGGAGAGCCTTTATTCAATTATGACAACTTGATAAAAGCAATCCATATTCTCCGAGATAGATATGGGCTCAACTTTCCAACCGACGGCATTACCATATCAACAGTTGGTCCGGTCGATCAATTAAAAAAATTGCGCGAGGAACATCTTAAAATTCAGTTGACAATATCTTTACACGCAGCAACACAATCTGCAAGAAATCGTATTATTCCTCACATGCGCATATATGCTATTGAAGATGTTGTTAAGCAAGCCTTATCCTATTCTGAAAGGCATAATCGCAAAATTGTCTTTGCGTATTTGCTTTTACCGGGTATAAATGACCGGCCCTCAGATGTAAGACAACTTGCAAAATGGTTTCGGGGCAAAAAAGTTATGATTAACGTGTTACAATACAACCCAACAAGCAATTCAAGAATTAAAGCACCACAGAAACGGGAAATAGTTGCATTCAAACATCAATTAGAGCAAGCAGGACTTGAAGTTACTATGAGAGTTTCTCATGGCAGAGAGATTAACGCGGCTTGTGGACAGTTAGCTAACACATATAATAAATTCAAAAAAAAATGATTAAAAGTGCCAGACGCATAGACGCAGAGCCGATAACGCATTAGGTCAAAAAACCTATGTGTTATCGGCTTTTTTATTTAATATTGCGCAAAAGCCGCTGTTCCCTATTATAGAATGGATTGCGGGTAGTGTATTAAAGTCGCCCTTTTTTAAGGATACGGCGGTATCGGGGAGGTATCGCCGTGTCCATTTTTATTTACTGTAACCCGCCTAATGCTTTGCGGTCAAAAAAAGCTATGCTCCGCAAGCGGGATATTCCGGCTATGAATGTGAACTGTCAATACATTTAGCTACTGCTTACATTTCCTTTGCGCCCGTCCGCGTCTTGCGGACGGGCGCATTTTGCTTTTTTCAACTTTTTTCTGAAAAGCGCACTCAAGAGCCATCTCCCGAACGGGTACGGAGCGAAAGGGGCAGAGAGGACAAGCCCTTAACTCCCGTCCTCTACTCCACGCGGGAAGGAGGTGAACTCTATGGAGCTATCTTCTTCCGACAAGGAAAGAATACAACATCAGTACGACGCATTAGCAAAGAAAACTTTGGTCGGCGAAGCGAAAAGCCACCGCCGCACTCTTGCGAAACGCGCAGCACGCGAAGTTACTTTTTCGGATTTGAGCGAAAGCGAACTCGCGCAGCTTTTCACAACGGACGAATACGAAAGCGATTATTTCCGTTTTCAAGTGTCCGGCTTTGATGTACTCGTCAAAAATGAACTGCTTGCCGAAGCCCTTAACGCTTTGCCCGAAAGGAAACGCGACATTATCCTTTTGTCCTACTTCTTGGATATGAGCGACGCGGAAATTGGCGAACTGCTGAATGTTGTACGCACGACGGTTTTCCGGCACAGGAAATCCGCGCTTGCGAAAATCAAACAGTATTTGGAGGGAAAAGCAGATGATGAATACCGTTAGGAAGTCTGAAAATCTGTTGCCGTTCCCTGTCATTTCCGCAGCGGCAAACGGCGACACAACCGCCATGTGCGCGATCTTGAAGCACTACGAGGGTTACATAGCGAAACTTTGTACCCGCACGCTGAAAGACGACGCGGGCAATACCTATTCCTATGTGGACGAGGAAATGCGTAACAGGCTGCAAGTGCGCCTTATTACCCGCACCCTTGCTTTTCATGTAGGATAATCTTTTAGCCCATGCGGGGAGCGTGTCCCCTTTCCACGCTTCCCGTTATGGGCTATTTGTCGTTCCGCAAAAGCATATCCGCTGTTGATGTGCTTTTGCAGGCCGACAAAGCCTATTGTTCTTTGACAAAGAAAGCGGCCTTTGGTGCGCAGCATAACAGGCAAACGGGTACATTCCGTCTGTACCGAGCCAGTCGGCGGGTACGCCATGACAGCTTTTCCCCATAGGGGAAAAGCCGAGCGAGAACTACCGCGCCGTAAAACAGGTTTAGCAGCTTGTGGGCGACGACATACAAGGCGGCACAATGATACTCCCGCGTTGAACACCCTCAAAGTATTGCGCGGCGCACCCATAAGCATGGGCCGGGGTGAAACTCCCGTGAGGTTGCAGCTAACAACCGCCCGTTTTTGCCTTTTGACGAATATAGTTTATCCATACAGGAAAAGGAGGTTTTTCTAATGGATAAAAAACAGACAATTACAACCGAACGCAAAATAGGGAAAATCACCTATCTTGTTCAAGCGTTGCCGAGTGAAAAGGCAACCGATACAATCCATAAAAAGATTGAGAAACTCATTGTAAAGGATTTGCAGAAAAAGCCCGGAAATCCGGGATTTTTAGCGTCCGAGTAGTGCATTAGGCGGCGGGATATGGTATAATGATAGCAACACATTATACCTGTTTATTCGGCTGTCGGAAAGGAGGACTAATGTTACAGTCGAATAAAATCACCGCCCTTTACTGCCGTTTAAGTCAAGAGGATATGCAAGCCGGAGAAAGCGGAAGCATACAGCACCAAAAAATGATACTTCAACGCTATGCGGACGAACACCATTTTTTGAACACAAAGTTTTTTGTGGACGACGGATTTTCCGGCGTGAGTTTTGAGCGCGAGGGGCTGCAAGCGATGTTGCAGGAAGTGGAAGCCGGACGAGTGGCGACGGTCATTACCAAAGATTATTGTGCGATAATAGGACTAAATCAGAAAGACCTTGAAAACCAAGGCATTCTGGCTTAGTCCCTTCTTTTTTTGACCGAAAACAAAGGACTTTCACAATAATCAAGCAAGCCGGAGTGTGCCGCTGCACACTTCCGGCAGAAGGAGGATATAGTGGGTGCTATCAAAGTCTTCTTGAAGGAGGTTCTGCTTCCAATCGCGCTTGCGTTCTGCCTCGCGTCATTTCTCAAGCCGATCTATATGCCTGACGGCGTATGTGACTACTTCCTTATGTGGATCTGCGTCGGCTTGCCATTCGGCATCCGGAGGATGTGCCTCTGGCTCGTTCCCAGCGGCTACGGTATCTCCGGCTCAGTCGGCATCTTCGCATTGAACTTAATCATAGGCGGTCTTATCGGAGGACTTGCCTTCTTCATCGGGCTGCTGCTCGGTGTCATTCATACCATCCGAGAAATCATCTGAACTACATCGTAAACGAAGAGGGTTTGTTTCTTCTCCAATTTGGAGTAAGAAGCAAACCCTCTTTTTTTGTTGCCCAAAAGCCGGAATATTTGCTGGCGATGCGGCGAAGGAAAGGAGTTTTTAAGCATGAAACGCATGACAGCCGGTGATCTGCAAGCACTGGAATTGCTGATGCAGACCACACCCGGCTTTGAGCATTTTGACAGTGGCGCGGATGGCATTCTCCCTGAGTGCCGAAGCTGCCGCTTTCACCGTCCTCACTGGAAATATCAGTCCTGCGTGTTTGCGGAGTGTCCCTACTGCTGCAATCCCGTTTCTACACTCAAAAATCAAAGTGGCACATCTGATGCCGGAAAGGAAACCTGTCATGGATAACAAAATCGAAGTCTTCAAGAATGAACAGTTCGGTGAGGTGAGGACGATCCTCGACGGAGAAACACTTCTGTTCTGCGGCTCAGATGTTGCAAGAGCATTGGGGTATGCCAGACCCGGCAAGGCAATTATTGACCATTGCAAGGGTGTCCTAAAACGGGACACCCTTACGAGCGGCGGTACGCAGTCCCTTTCCTACATTACGGAGGGTGATGTTTACAGGCTAATTGTCCATAGCAAACTCCCCTCGGCGGAAAGATTTGAACACTGGCTGTTCGATGAGGTTGTTCCCATGATCCGCAAGACCGGCTGCTACATGACGGAATCCCTGCTGGACCGCATTCAGAAGGAACCGGCGGTCATCATAGAGCTTGCGCAGACCTTGCTCAAGGAAACGAATCGCGCCAATGCCCTTGAAGCGGAGCTGGGCATCGCAAGACCGAAAGCCGATTACTTTGACGCCTTCGTCAATCCAGATGATTGCACCAACATTCGCACCACGGCGAAGGAACTGAAAATCCCGGAGCGCAAGTTCGTCAAATTCCTGCTTAACGAAGGGTATCTGTTCCGCTCTCCCTCCGGTCAGCTTCTTCCCTACAACAAGAAGAGCAACGAAGGACTCTTCATCGTCCGGGATTTCGTGACCTTCCGCTATACCGGCTCTCAGACCTACTTCACCCCGAAGGGCAAGAACGTCATCCGCATCCGCTACTTTGGAATCTGCGGCGTTGAAGTATCTACGGAAATGGCAGGGTGATCATGTGTCAGTCTATCGCGTCAATAAAACCCGTGACTTCACGGTCATGGGCAATACCCACCTGAGAGATAAGAACCTCTCCCTCAAAGCAGTCGGTCTTCTCTCAAAGATGCTGTCCTTCAACGACGGCTGGCAGTTCTCCACCCGTGGTCTTGCGGCACTCTGCAAGGAAGGTCCCGACGCCATACTTTCGGCACTCAAGGAGCTTGAGGAAAACGGCTACCTTGTCCGTCACCGTGGCAGAGATGATAAGGGCAGAATGGTCAGCACGGAGTTCGACATCTATGAGATGCCGCAAGCCGGTTTGCCACACAGGGATAATCCACACAGGGAAAATCCCGATGTGGAGAATCCCGACGTGGAGAATCCCCATAGGGAAAATCCCGCACAAAGAAATACTATCCAAGTAATTACTCAAGAAAGAAATACTCTCTCAAAGAACTATCAATCCATCAATCTTGATGGAATGGACAGGATGGATGAGCGAAGCGAGTATGAAGAGATTATCAAAGAGAATCTTGACTACAACATTCTCTGTCAGGATCCGAAGTTCGATAAAGACCGCTTCCGGGAGATCATGGACATCATGCTGGATGCCGTCTGCTCTACCGCTCCGACCATCCGTATCAATGGCGAGGATATGCCGCAGCAAGTGGTTAAGTCCCGCTTTCTCAAGCTGAATAGCAGCCACATAGAGTACGTTCTGGAAGCAATGAACAAGAACCCGTCAGACATCCGTAATATCCGGGCGTACCTGTTGACCGCTCTGTATAACGCCTCTCTGACGATAGACAATTACTACTCCGCGCTCGTCAATCATGATTTCTACGGGCAGGACAGATCGGCAGGGTCAAAGAAGCCGAAGACCTACGATTATAGCCTTTGTGAAGACACTCTTTAATGAATACTATCGTGAGCAATGCTCGGAAAGGAGGACAGTGTAAATGAAAATCATCTATCGCCGGATTGTGCCGCCTTAGCTGAGGCAGCATTCCCTCAATCATTTCAAGGAAAGGAGGTATCACTGCAATGCAGGATGAAGTCAACACCAAAGTTGTTGCAATCATGATCAAGGGCGGCAAAATCTCAGCCGAGGTGCTGAAAAAGGCACTGGACAAGTTCGTGCAGGAGATTGAGAAGGCGCAGAAACAGATGCAGCAGCCAAAAACCTATCGCGGTAAGCAGTCCATCAAGCATCTGATGAGTCAGAACGCCGCCATCTCCAACATCGAGGTGACGGATGGCAACATCAAGTCCTTTGAGCGGACTGCCAGCAAATACGGTCTGGACTTTGCGCTCAAGAAGGACGTTTCCGTAGAACCGCCCAGCTACCTTGTCTTCTTCAAAGGGCGGGACGTTGATGTGATGACCGCCGCTTTCAAGGAGTTCTCCGCCAAGACTGTCAAGCAGAAGGAACAGCCGTCCATCCGGCACAAGCTGGATCAGGAGAAAGCCCAGAGCAAGGCGCAGCACAAGGAGAAGGTCAAGGCCAAGACCAAGGATCGGGGTGTGGAGCTGTGAACAAGCCCGATGTGAAGAAGCTCATTCTTCTGAACCTTCCGTATGTCTTCGCCTTCTACTTCGCGGATAAGATCGCCGCCGTGTTTCGTCTCGCCCCCGGCGCAGCGTTCATCGACAAGCTGACAAACGGCTTTGCCGTGTTCGGCTCTGCCTTTGCAAATCCGCTGCCCAGCTTTCATCCCGTCGATCTTCTCATCGGTCTGTCGGCTGGCGTACTGCTCAAGCTGGCGGTCTATGTCAAGGGCAAGAACCGCAAGAAGTTTCGGCAGGGCGAAGAATACGGATCTGCACGATGGGGTAAGCCGGAGGACATCAAGCCGTACATGGACCCGGAGTTCTCGAACAACGTCATTCTGACGCAGACGGAGTTCCTGACCATGAACAGCCGTCCAAAGCAGCCGAAATACGCCCGCAACAAGAACATCCTTGTCATCGGCGGTTCCGGCTCAGGCAAGACGCGCTTTTTTGTAAAACCAAATCTGATGCAGATGCACAGTTCATACGTTGTCACCGACCCGAAGGGTACGGTGCTGGTAGAGTGCGGCAAGATGCTCGAAAAGGGCGGCTATGTCATCAAGTCGCTGAACACCATCAATTTCCGGAAATCCATGCACTACAACCCTTTCAGCTACATCCGCAGCGAGAAGGACATCCTCAAGCTGGTCAATACGATCATCGTCAACACGAAGGGAGATGGCGATAAATCCGGCGAAGATTTTTGGGTGAAGGCGGAAAAGCTGTACTATACAGCCCTCATCGGTTACATCTGGTACGAGGCACCCGACCACGAGAAAAACTTTACTACCCTGCTCGAAATGATCAATGCCTCGGAAGCCAGAGAGGACGATGAGACCTTCAAGAACCCAGTGGATGTCATGTTCGATGAGCTGGAAGCCCGCGACCCTGACCACTTTGCGGTCAAGCAATACCGCAAATACAAGCTGGCGGCGGGCAAAACCGCTAAGTCGATTTTAATTTCCTGCGGTGCAAGGCTTGCGCCCTTCGACATCGCAGAGCTGCGGGAGCTGATGAGCTACGATGAAATGGAGCTGGACACCATCGGAGACCGAAAGACGGCGCTGTTCGTCATCATTTCCGATACCGACGATACCTTCAATTTCGTTGTGGCAATCATGTATTCCCAGCTCTTCAACCTTCTCTGCGACAAAGCAGATGACGTTTACAACGGACGGCTTCCCGTCCATGTTCGCTGTCTGCTGGACGAGTTTGCGAACATCGGTCAAATCCCGAAGTTTGATAAGCTCATCGCAACCATCCGAAGCCGGGAAATCTCGGCGTCAATCATCTTGCAGTCCCAGTCTCAGCTCAAGACCATCTACAAGGATGCGGCGGACACCATCACGGGCAACTGTGACTGCACACTTTTCCTCGGCGGAAAAGAAAAATCGACTCTCAAGGAAATCAGCGAGGTGCTGGGCAAGGAGACAATCGACCTTTACAACACCTCAGAAACCCGTTCCAACAACAACTCCTATGGTTTGAACTATCAGAAAACCGGCAAAGAACTGATGTCTCAGGATGAGATCGCCGTCATGGACGGAGCCAAGTGTATTTTGCAGCTTCGAGGCGTGAGACCTTTTCTCAGTAACAAATACGACATTACGAAGCATCCAAAGTACCGGCAGCTCTCCGACTACGACAAGCGGAACGCCTTTGACATCGAGAAGTACCGGCAGCACAAGCTGGTAGTCAAGCCCGATGACACATTCGACCTCTATGATATGGGCGAGGTCGATGCAGATTAAAGCCCCGTCGCTGCACTGCGCAGTGGGTAAAGCCTGATGGCTCAACCCAAAGCAGAACAGCGACGGGGCTTCTTTTTTTATGCCCATTTTATGCCCATTTTCAAAAATACACAACCAATCTTTTTCAAATCAAGGAGGAAAATCTATGGCTTTCATCAATCAGGCTGTCACGGTTCTTCAGACACTCGTTATTGCCCTCGGTGCAGGTCTCGCAGTGTGGGGTGTTGTCAACCTCATGGAAGGCTACGGCAACGACAACCCCGGCGCCAAGTCTCAGGGCATCAAGCAGCTCATGGCTGGCGGTGGTGTGGTGCTGATCGGCACGACCCTCATCCCTCTGCTCTCCGGTCTGTTCGGTTAATCCGGCAGCCGCGCAGAAGTAACCATCGGGGCGGGTGCTGGAAAAGGCACTCGCCCTTCACAATTCACCAACGATTTAAGGAGGAAATTCAAGTATGGCATTTATCAATCAGGCAGTTACGGTTCTCCAGACGCTTGTTATCGCCCTCGGTGCGGGTCTTGCGGTGTGGGGTGTTGTCAACCTCATGGAAGGCTACGGCAACGACAACCCCGGCGCTAAGTCTCAGGGCATCAAGCAGCTCATGGCTGGCGGCGGTGTGGTGCTGATCGGCACGACCCTCATCCCCCTGCTCTCCGGTTTGTTCGGCTAATCCACGGCAAGCCCAGCTTAACCGAAGGGTGGTGAAATATTGGGCAGCATTTTAGAAAAGATCGAACAAGCTCTCAAGGATATGCTGATCGGATGGATCGAGAGCAACCTGACCAATATGTTCTCCGATGTCAACGAGAAGGTAGGAACGATTGCCGCCGAAGTTGGGCAAACACCGTCCGGCTGGAACGGCGGCGTGTACCAGATGATCCGGGGACTATCCGAAAACGTGATAGTCCCCATCGCTGGTATCATCATCACCTTCGTTTTGTGCTACGAGCTGATTTCCATGATCACCGAGAAAAACAACCTTCACGACATGGACACTTGGATGTTCTTCAAGTGGTTTTTCAAGGCGGCTGTGGCGATCTACCTCGTGACGCATACGTTTGACATCGTGATGGCAGTATTCGACATCGGGCAGAACGTGGTTTCCGGTGCAGCCGGAGTAATCCACGGCAGCACGAGCATTGACATTGACGCGACGATTGCGCAGATGCGTACCGGCATGGAGAACATGGGCGTCGGAGAACTGCTCGGACTGTCGATAGAAACGCTCCTGATCAGCCTGTGCCTTAAAATCATGGCGATCCTCATTACGGTCATTCTCTACGGGCGCATGATTGAGATTTACTGCACCGTGAGCATTGCGCCTATTCCCATCGCAACCATGAGCAACCGCGAATGGGGCAGCATCGGCACGAACTATCTGAAAGGCTTGTTCGCTCTGGCATTTCAGGGCTTTCTCATCATGGTCTGCGTCGGCATCTATGCGGTGCTGATCAACGGCATGATTATTGCAGACAACATTCACTCGGCTCTGTTCTCTGTGGCGGCGTACACGGTCATTCTGTGTTTCTCGCTGTTCAAGACCGGAAGCCTCGCAAAATCCATTTTCCATGCGCACTAAGGAGGTCGGCAGCATGAAGAAGTACAGCATCATCTACGCCGATCCCCCTTGGGCGTATCGGACTTACTCCAAGAAGGGACAGGGACGGTCGGCAGAAAGCCACTACCCGACAATGTGCATTGAGGACATCAAGGCGCTTCCGGTCGGTGAGCTTGCCGCGAAGGACTGCGCCCTGTTCCTTTGGATCACGTTCCCGTGCCTCTGTGAAGCACTCGAAGTGCTGGCGGCATGGGGCTTTTCCTATAAGACCGTGGCTTTTGTATGGGTGAAGCAAAACCGCAAGAACGATGATCTCTTCACCGGCATGGGGTATTGGACAAGGGCGAACGCCGAAATCTGCATCCTTGCTACGAAGGGACATCCGAAGCGTGTTGACGCCGGTGTGCGTCAGGTCATCCTCAGCCATATCGAAGAGCATTCCAAAAAGCCGGATGAAGCGCGGGAGCGCATTGTCCGGCTCATGGGAGACCTTCCCCGTGTAGAGCTTTTTGCCCGTCAGTCTCCCGAAGGCTGGGACGTTTGGGGCAATGAGGTCGAATGCAGCATTACTCTCGGAAAGGAGGAAACAGTCAATGGCATTTGTTCCGGTCCCAAAGGATCTTAACCGCGTCAAAACGAAGGTCATGTTCAACCTGACCAAGCGGCAGCTCATTTGTTTTTCCATCGCTGCGGCGGTCGGCGTCCCGATCTTCTTTCTGGCGAAGGCGCATCTCGACTTGTCTACGGCGGCAATGCTGATGGTGGTTATCATGCTCCCGTTTATCTTCTTCGCGCTTTACGAGAAGGACGGACAGCCCGCCGAAAAGTATCTGTACCACATCGTACAGTCCATGTTCATCCGCGACAAGGTTCGTCCCTATCGCACAAACAATCTCTACGCTGAGATTCAGCAGAAAATCAAAGAACAGGAGGAATTGCAGCTTGAACAACAGCACAGCAAAGGCAAAGCCTAAGATGACGGTCAAGAACGGCGTCGTTTACGGCGATGCCCTTTCCGCTCAGGAAAAGAAGCGGATCGTCATGCAGAAGAAAAAGGACAGGAAGGCAAAGAAAGTCCGCAAGTCCGCCCAGCAGACCATTCCCTATGTGGAGATGTGCCGCGACGGTATCTGCAAGGTAAACAGCCGCCTCTACACGAAGTCCATCGCCTTTGAGGACATCAACTACCAGCTTGCGCAGAACGAGGACAAAACTGCCATCTTTGAGAACTGGTGCGACTTTCTGAACTACTTCGACAGCTCGATCTTCGTCCAGCTCTCCTTCATCAATCAGAAGGCAAGCCTCAATGAGTTTCGCAAGCGCATCAACATTCCGGCACAGGAGGACGATTTCAACGACATCCGCTCCGAGTATTCCGGAATGCTGCAAAGCCAGCTCACCAAGGGCAACAACGGACTGATCAAGAAGAAGTACATCACCTTCGGCATTGAGGCGGACTCCCTCCGCACGGCAAAGCCGAAGCTCGAACGCATTGAAACCGACATCCTCAACAACTTCAAAACTCTCGGCGTGAGAACCGAGCCGCTGTCCGGCTACGAACGGCTGAAAGTGCTTCATGATGTGTTCAATATGGACAGCAATGAGCCGTTCCGCTTTTCCTTCGATATGGTTGCCCGGACAGGACTTTCCAGCAAGGACTTCATCGCTCCCACTTCCTTTGACTTCCGTGAAGGCAAGTGCTTCAAGATGGGCAAAACCATCGGCGCGGTGAGCTTCCTGCAAATCCTCGCGCCGGAACTCAATGACCGTATGCTTGCCGACTTCCTTGAGATGGACAGCAACATCACGGTCAATTTTCATATCCGGACGATTGACCAGGCGAAGGCGATCAAGAGCATCAAGTCGAAGATCACCGACCTCGACAAGATGAAGATTGAAGAGCAGAAAAAGGCAGTCCGCTCCGGCTACGATATGGACATCATTCCGTCCGATCTCGCTACCTTCGGCGGTGAGGCAAAGCGTCTGTTGCTGGATCTCCAGACCCGCAATGAGAGACTGTTTCTTGTGACTATCCTCATCATGAATACGGCAACCAATCGCCAGAAGCTCGAAAACGCGGTATTCCAGACCGCCGCCATTGCCCAAAAGTATAACTGTGCGCTCAAGCGTCTTGACTTCCAGCAGGAAGAGGGGCTGATGTCCTCTCTGCCTATCGGCGTCAATCAGGTGGAAATCGAACGAGGACTGACCACTTCCAGCACAGCGGTTTTCGTGCCGTTCACCACGCAGGAGCTTTTTCAGGGCGGTGAAGCTCTCTACTACGGGCTGAACGCGCTGTCCAACAACATGATCATGGTTGACCGCAAGCAGCTCAAAAACCCCAACGGACTGATCTTGGGTACGCCCGGTTCCGGTAAGTCCTTCTCCGCAAAGCGTGAAATGACGAACGCCTTCCTCATCACGGAGGATGACATCATCGTCTGCGACCCCGAAGCAGAGTATTTTCCCCTCGTGCAGAAGCTCGGCGGTCAGGTTATCCGTATCTCGCCGGTCAGCACGGATTACATCAATCCGTTGGACATCAACACGAACTACTCCGAAGAGGAAAACCCGCTGACGCTGAAATCCGACTTCATTCTCTCCATGTGTGAGCTGATTGTCGGCGGCAAGGACGGCTTGCAGCCGGTTGAGAAGACCATCATTGACCGCAGCGTCCGTATGGTCTATCAGGAGTTTCTTGCAGACCCCAAACCGGAGAAAATGCCGATCCTCGAAGACCTCTACAACATTCTGAGAAATCAGAAGGAACCGGAGGCACAACGCATTGCAACTGCCCTTGAAATCTACGTTCACGGCTCTCTGAATGTCTTCAATCACAGAACGAATGTGGATGTCAACAACCGTTTCGTCTGCTACGACATCCGCGAACTCGGCAAGCAGCTCAAAAAGCTCGGTATGCTCATCGTGCAGGATCAGGTTTGGAACAGGGTCACGATCAACCGCGCCCAGCATAAGGCTACGCGCTATTACATGGACGAGTTCCATTTGCTCTTGAAGGAAGAACAGACCGCCGCGTATTCCGTGGAAATTTGGAAGCGTTTCAGAAAATGGGGCGGCATTCCGACCGGCATCACCCAGAACGTCAAGGACCTGCTTGCGTCCCGTGAGATCGAGAATATCTTTGAGAACTCGGATTTTGTCTACCTTTTGAATCAGGCGTCGGGAGACCGGGAAATTCTCTCGAAGGCTCTGAACATCTCGCCCAGCCAGCAGAACTACATCACCAATTCCAATGCCGGTGAGGGGCTGATCTTCTACGGCTCGACCATCGTTCCCTTCAAGGACGATTTCCCGAAGGACACTCAGCTCTACCGCATCATGACCACCCGCTTAGAAGAAACCGTACAGAACTGATAGGAGGATTTTTGAATATGAACAACAAGATGATTACCATTCCCTATGCGGACGCTATCGAATACGGAGAGAACACCTCTGCGCTGTTTAAGGCTCTGTGGGAGCTGACCGATCTGATCCGACTGGAAAGCGATCTCAAGAAGCATCATCGCGCCTACCTCCATGTGAGGGAGGACATCGACGAGAAGGTCAAGGAGGCGCGTCAGATTATGACCAAGGTAGCTGTGGATATGATCGGTTTCTATTTCAAGGTTGATGTTCCCGAAAGCAGCAACAGCGACGAGAATACCCCTTTCGCAGACGCGGCGGATGATGAAGCCGTAACTATCCCCAAGGACAAGTATGAGCTGATGATCGACGATCTGCTCACGATGTCCGAAATCATTCAGTGCGTCGCAGATATGCGCACGCAGGATATGAGGGCAATCCGCGAGTTTGGTAAGTTCGTCCCTGCTTTCGCTGCCTTTGAGAAGAACCGCCTGAACCTCTATCGTGAGGCGGCAAAGGAAGCCGAGGAAATCTTCGACCGTTGGGCGGACGAGATTGACGATCTCGACGAGGACTTCATGGAAGATGAGGACTACGAGCCGGACGAGTATTACTCCGACTGATATGCGCTCAAATCCGAAGAAAGGAGCTGGTTTTTATAGAGCTTGACATCATTCATACCGGCGATTGCCTTGAAATCCTGAAAACCCTGCCCGATGACAGCGTTCATTGCTGTGTGACGTCCCCTCCGTATTACGCGCTCCGCGATTACGGCATGGAGGCTCAGATCGGCAGAGAGACAACGCCGAAGGAATATATCTCGCGCCTGACGGAAGTGTTTACCGAAGTCAGGCGCGTTTTACGCCCAGACGGTACGCTCTGGCTGAACATCTCGGACACCTACGCTGGAAAGGGCAATCAGGGTGATTTTATTGACCCGAAGAACCCCAACGGCAGAAACGGTCAGGCTGTGGCTCTCAACAACAAGGTTGAGGGCTGCAAGCCGAAGGACATGATCGGTATTCCGTGGATGCTGGCTTTTGCCCTCCGTGATACCGGTTGGTATCTGCGCAACGACATCATCTGGATGAAGGATAACCCCATGCCGGAGAGTGTCAAAGACCGCTGCGCCCGCTGCTATGAGCATATTTTCCTGTTCTCAAAGTCCAAGAAGTATTTCTTTGACTACAAGGCGATCTCCGAGCCGATTGCTCCCGCAACGGCAGAACGCCTCAAGCGCGGCATGAAAGGCGGCAACAAATACGGCAAGCCCGTTCCCGGTCAGCCTCAGCCGCAGTCCATCAACCGCCCCCGTGAGCATGGTGAGATCAAGGACGCAGACATCAATCCGCTTCGCAATAAGCGCGATGTCTGGAAGATCAACACCGTTCCCTTCAAGGGCGGTCATTACGCCGCCTACCCTCCGAAGCTGGTTGAAACCTGCCTTCTTGCCGGTTGTCCCGAAGGCGGTATTGTGCTTGATCCCTTCATGGGAAGCGGCACAACCGGCATGGTTGCCTCACAGATGGGGCGTCATTTCATCGGCATCGAGCTGAATCCGGCGTACACCGAGCTTGCCTACAAGCGGATTGGAGGTGAAATCTGATGTCCAAGGAACCGGAACTCAAAGCCCGTGACAAGGTGGTCGTGCGGATGACGCGGGAAGGCGCGGTTGAGGAAAACCTGACGGCTGGCACCGAGCAGCGTGTGTCAAAGAGGCTGGAAGATGCGGAGCTGGTGAAGCCCGGTGAGACAGTCGAGCCTTCCGAAGCTCTTTCCCCAGAGGAACAGAAAAAGGTGCAGATGCGCCGTCAGCAGCGTCAGTTTCAGGAGGAACACGCTGAGGATAATGACACACAGCCGCTCTCGGAAACGTCCGTCACGGAAGAGAAAAGGGCAGAAAATCCACCCCAGAATGTACCCGAACCGCTGCCCTCATCGGAAACGCCGTTCAAGCCGCCTGCTTTGGAGCAGCACGGTGTTTCTTCGCATACCGGCACGGTGATTGCCGAAACGGTTGTCACGCACAAACTGCGCAAGACCTCTGCGGTGGAAGCAGTAGATGCAGATGCCGTTCTCACTCAAGCGGCGGAGACTGCCTCCGCAAAGCCGGTCTCGGACGGTGCTGTCCCGCCCACGAAGCGGGTGCAGAAGCTCGAAAGAAAGTCTGAGAAGGCGCACGAGCGTCTGGATGCAGCCCGTGAGAAGCTGCCCACGCACAAGGTTCTCAAGAAAGAGCGTGTCTTCGATGAGGAAACCGACAAGGGCAAAACCCGCCTTCACTTTGAGGATGAGCTGAAAAAGCCGAAGGGCAAAGGCAAGCTGCAATTTGAGGCGGACAAAACTGTCCGCAAGGTCGGTGACACCCTTGCTTCCGGCATTCACGGAAAAATCCATGAGGTCGAACAGGAAAACTCGGCGGTTGAGGCGGCGCATAAAACGGAGATTGCTGCTGAGACTGCCGCTCGGCATTTCAGCCATCATCGGGAAAACAGCGTCAACAAGCCTTATGAGAAGGTCTCCAAGCTGGAACATAAGACGGATGCTGCTGATGCGAAGCTCCAATATGAGCGAAATCAGCAGGAGCATCCTGAGATGAAGAAGCAGAACATGAACAAGCACTACCAGAAGCAGAACATTAAGAAGGAATATGCCGCCGCTCGAAATGCCGGCTCTCAGACTGCCGGGACTGCCACAAAAAGCACCGGCAAGAAGCTCGGTGAGAAGGCGTCCAACAAGATCAAGGAGTTCTTTGAGAAGAACAAGAAGGTCTTCATCTGGATCGGCGTCGGAATTGCCCTTCTCGTGTTGCTCGGTGCCGGAATCAGCTCGTGTTCGATGCTCACCTCTACCGGTTCGTCGGTTATCGCTTCTTCTTACCTCAGTGAGGATGACGCGATGCTGGGCGCGGAGGCGCAGTATTGCCAAATGGAGCAAGAGCTGCAACGCTATCTGGATAACTACGAAAGCACTCACAACTACGATGAATACCACTTCGATCTTGATGATATTGAGCATGACCCCTATGTGCTGATCTCCATTCTCTCGGCTCTCCACGAGGGCGAGTTCACGCTGGATGAGGTGCAGGGTACGCTCCAAATGCTGTTTGAAAAGCAGTACATCCTCACCGAAGAGGTCATCGTCGAAACCAGATACCGCACGGAAACCGACACATGGACGGATGCAGACGGCAACACGCACACGGAAACCTATCGTGTCCCGTATGACTACTACATCTGCAACGTGAAACTCGAAAACTTCAATCTCTCCCATGTCCCGGTCTATATCATGTCTCAGGAACAGCTCTCCATGTACGCAACGTATATGTCGGTGCTGGGCAACCGCGAGGATCTGTTCGGTGACTCTCCCTATGTGGACAAGTACATCACCAATCATCCCGCCGACTACGATGTCAACCCGGAATACCTGAACGACGAGAAGTTTGCGACACTGATCACCGAGGCGGAAAAGTATCTCGGCTATCCGTATGTGTGGGGCGGCTCCAATCCCAACACGTCCTTTGACTGCTCCGGCTTTGTCAGCTATGTTCTCACAAACAGCGGTCTTGTGAATACCGGACGGCTTGGCGCACAGGGGCTTTACAACGTCTGTACGCCGGTTTCAAAGGCGAATGCCCAGCCCGGTGATCTCATCTTTTTCGTCGGGACATATGACACCCCCGGTGTGTCCCACGTCGGCATTTATGTCGGTGATGGGGTCATGATCCACTGCGGCGACCCCATTCAGTACACATCCATCAACTCTTCCTACTGGCAGCAGCATTTCTACGCCTTCGGAAGACCCGCCTATTAAAAGAAAGGAGTTTTGCATGAATCCCAAGTATCAGAAAGTCCTCTCCGACATTGAGAAGGCTGAAAAGAAGAAGTCCGAAATCGAAGGTCAGCTCAAGGAGCTGTACGACAAGAAGACAGAGCTGGAAAACCTTGAAATCATCAATACCGTGCGCTCTATGGTGATGGACAAGGATCAGATCATGGCGTTCCTGTCTTCCATGAAGGGCGGCAACAAGCCCGCCGAAAATACGGAGGTAATCGACAATGCGTAAGAAGTTTCGTTTTCTGACCGTCCTTGCGGTCTGCGTCATGGTTCTGTCCTGCTTCTCGGTGACGGCGTTTGCCTATGCCGATGACACCGATCAGAACCTTCCGGTCACAGAGGCAACCCAGCCGGAACAGCAGCCCGCAGTCACACCCGCGCCAGAAAAGCCGAAGGGTGAGCCGATTGACGATGAGGGCAACGCCTACACCCGTGACTTGCTCTATGATAAAGCAACCAACAAGCAGTTCATCACAGTCCAGACGAAGAGCGGCAACACCTTCTTCATTGTCATCGACTACGATGCGCCGATGAACGAAGATGAGGAACAGTATCAGACGTACTTCCTCAACATGGTCGATGAGAGCGATCTGCTTGCGCTGCTGGATGATGATACTGCGGCTGCTCTGACTACCTGTAACTGCAAGGAGAAATGCGCTGTCGGTCAGGTCAACACCGACTGCCCGGTCTGCAAGACCAACATGAGCGAATGCAACGGCACAGCCCCCGTTACACCTGAGCCGGATAAGGATGCAGAAACCGATGCTCCCGCCCCTAAACCCGAAAAGAAATCCAACATCGGCATGATCCTCGTCATCTTCGTTCTTGCCGGTGCTGCGGGTGCAGCTTATTACTACATCAAGTTCGTCAAGGGCAGAAAGCCCAAGGATGAAGATATGGACTTCTTTGATGATGAAGGCTACGAAGAAGAGCCGTACATCAACGAGGATGATGAGCCGCAGATTGCGGAGGATGCTGAAACGGATGGTGATGAAGATTGATCTTAGTCATTGCTGAAAAGCCCAGTGTTGCCCAGTCCATCGCAAAGGTGTTGGGCGCGACGTCCCGCAAGGACGGCTACATGGAGGGCGGCAATTACATTGTTTCGTGGTGCTTCGGTCATCTGGTGGAGCTGGCAGACGCCAGCTCCTACGATGAGCGGTATGCCAAGTGGCGGTACGACGATCTGCCCATTGTTCCGGAAAACTGGATGTTCGAGGTCACGAAGGACAAAGCCCAGCAGTTCAAGGTGCTGTCCTCTCTCATGAAGGACAAGCGCGTCACCGATCTGGTCTGTGCAACCGATGCAGGACGCGAGGGTGAGCTGATCTTCCGGCTGGTCTACAACAAAGCCGGATGCACCAAGCCCTTCAAGCGTCTGTGGATCAGCTCGTTGGAGGACTCCGCCATCCGCGAAGGCTTCCAGCATCTCCGGGACGGCAAAGAATATGACCGTCTCTATGAAGCGGCACTCAGCCGCTCGAAGGCGGACTGGATTGTCGGCATCAACGGCACCCGCCTTTTCACCACGCTCTATCACAAGAAGCTGGTGGTCGGGCGCGTCCAGACGCCGACCCTTGCAATGCTGGTGGAGCGTGACGGGAAAATCTCCACGTTCCATAAGGAGAAGTATTTCAACGTCCACGTCGGCAAGGGTGATCTGACCGCCGATCTGGAAAAGGTCAAAACCGAAGAGGAAGCAAAGAGAATTGCGGCGGCTTGCGAGGAAAAGCAAGCCGTCGTTTCTTCTCTCAAGCGGGAGACGAAAACCGTCAATCCTCCGAAGCTCTACGATCTGACCACCTTGCAGCGCGAGGCTAACCGATACTATGGCTTCACCGCCCAGCAGACACTCGATCTCGTTCAGACGCTCTACGAAAAAAAGCTCCTGACATATCCGCGCACGGACAGTCAGTTCATCACGGATGATATGGAGGACACTGCCCGTCAGGTCATTTCTATCGTCTGCCGCCAACTTCCGCTTTTCTCCGGCGTTTCGATTACGCCGGACATTGCCCGCGTGACCGACAACAGCAAGGTCACAGATCACCATGCCATTCTCCCGACTGTCCAGCTTGAAAAGCAGGATGTTTCCGCGCTCCCTCAGTCAGAGCAGAAAATCCTCAATCTTGTCGGGATGCGCCTTCTGTGTGCGACCGGCGAGAAGCACACCTACGCAGAAACGCAGATCACGCTCTCCTGCGAGGGCTATGTGTTCAAGAGCAAGGGGAAGACCGTCGTTCAAAACGGATGGAAAGCCATCGAAGAGCTGTTCAAGGCTTCCCTCAAGACGAAGGAAAAGGACGATCCCATGAAGTCCCTGCCCGAAGTCCATGAGGGCGATGTTCTGGATGGTGTGTCCGCCAGCGTCACCGAACACTTTACGACACCCCCGAAGCAGTACACGGAAGACACGCTCCTGTCTGCGATGGAGACTGCCGGAAACGATCAGTTCGACGATGACACCGAGAAGAAAGGTCTCGGCACTCCCGCAACCCGCGCCGGTATCATTGAAAAGCTGGTAAAGTCCGGCTTTGCTGAACGCAAGGGCAAATCCCTCATTCCCACAAAGGACGGCTGCAACCTTGTCTGCGTCCTGCCGGAACAGATCACTTCTCCCGCAATGACGGCGGAATGGGAAAACACGCTCATGGAGATTGAACGCGGCAAGGCAGATGCGGACGCCTTCCTCAGCGGCATTGTCCGGATGACCGGGGATCTCGTGAAAGCCTATCCCTTCCTCTCCGATGCCGAAGCCCAGCGTTTCGGCACGGGCAAGGAGGAAATCGGCAAGTGTCCCCGCTGTGGTTCTCCGGTCTATGTCGGCAAAGGCAACTTCTACTGCTCGAACAAGGCTTGCTCCTTCTGCCTGTGGGAAGACAACAAGTTCTTTTCCAGCAAGAAAAAGAAGCTGACCAAGAAGATTGCAAAGGAGCTGCTGGACAAGGGCTGGTGCCGCGTGACTGGGCTTTACACGCCGAAGAAGCCCCAGCTCTACGATGCAGTGATCCGTCTGGATGACAGCGGCGGCAAATATGTCAGCTTCAAGATGGAGTTTGACCGATGATCCGCCCGAAGTATGTTGCCTCTTGCAGCGGAGGCAAGGACAGTGTAGCGACGCTCCTGCTGGCTGCACAGCACAATGAGCCGCTTGACGAGGCGGTTTTCAGTGAGGTCATGTTCGACAAAAACACAAGCGGCGAAGTCCCGGAACACCGGGACTTCATTTATGACCGGCTCAAGCCCTTCTGCGAAAAGGAGCTGGGCATCAAGTTCACCATTCTCCATGCGGACAAGACCTACGATGAGGTGTTCCATCATGTCATCTCCCGCGGACCGCACAAGGGCAAGGTTCGCGGTTTTGCGTGGGCCGGGATGTGCGCGGTCAATCGGGACTGCAAAATCCCGCCCGTCCGAAAGTACAATGCCGCGCTTTCTCCGGACACCGTGAGCTATGTCGGCATCGCGGAGGATGAGCCAAAACGCCTTGCTCGTCTGGATGAAATAACGAAGGTCAGTCTGCTTGCCAAATACGGTATGACCGAGGCGGACGCCTACAAGCTCTGTCAGGATCACGGGCTGCTTTCCCCAATTTATGCTCACTGCCGGAGAAACGGCTGCTGGTTCTGTCCCAACGCCAGTGACTCGGAGCTGCTGCACATGGTCACGAAGCACCCTGAGATGTTTGACCGACTGATTGAATGGGAGAAGGAAGACAACATATTCCATCGTCGAATGACACGCAGAGAAACCCCATCTGAGGTAAAGGCTCGTTTATTGAGCAAATTCCAGACGGGGTTTTCTTCGCCCAAAAGCAAATAAGAAAAGGAGGTTTGAGATGGCTGAAAACAAAAATGCACAGCAAGTCCGCGAGATTACGGACAAGCTGGAACAGGGCATCAAGGAGCTGTTTGAATCCGAGCGGTTCAAGGAATATCTCCGCACGATGTCCAAGTTCTACAACTATTCCTTCAACAACACGCTGCTCATTGCGATGCAGAAGCCAGAAGCAACCTATGTTGCCGGTTATACCTCGTGGCAGCGAAACTTCGACCGTCAGGTCATGAAGGGCGAAAAGGGCATCAAGATTCTCGCGCCCACGCCGTACAAGGCTCAGGAAGAGCGCGAGAAGATTGACCCCGTGACGCAGAAGCCGGTGATCGGTGCAGACGGAAAGACTGTCACGGAGACGGTTGAGGTTCTGCGTCCTGCCTTCAAGGTGGTCAGTGTCTTCGATGTTTCCCAGACGGACGGCAAGGAGCTTCCGGACATCATCGTCGATGAACTGAAAGGCACCGTCGAGAACTACGAGGCGTTCTTCGATGCGCTCAAGCAGGAATCTCCCGTCCCCGTTTCCTTTGAGGATATTCCGGGCGGCGCAAAGGGATTCTTCTCGCCGGTTGAAAGCCGCATTGCCATTCAGGAGGGTATGAGCGAAATCCAGACGGTCAAAACCGCCATTCATGAGATCGCTCACGCCAAGCTCCACGCCTTCAAGCCTGACGAGAAAACCGCCCCCGAAGAAAAGAAGGATCGTCATACCAAGGAGGTTGAGGCAGAAAGCGTAGCCTACACTGTCTGTCAGCGGTACGGCATTGAAACCTCGGACTACTCCTTCGGCTACATCGCCGGTTGGTCTTCCGGCAAGGAAACCAAGGAACTGAAAAGCTCTCTGGACACCATCCGCAAGACGGCGGCTGAAATGATCGAGGGCATTGACGCCAAGCTCAAGGTGCTGCTGGCAGAGAAAGCGCAGTCCGCAGAGAAAGATACCGAAGCCCCCGCAGAGCCGATGCCGGAAGTCCCCGTTTACCGCGAGACGGCGAATTATGCTTATGAAGCCGGTGAGCTGGAGTCATATCGTGCTTCTCTCACTGCAAACGTGGAATGCCGCCGTGCGATTGAGGCGGCAATCAGTTCTAACTACGGAGACAACCGGCTGGATGCGGATGCTGCCGTGAAAAGTGTCCTTGAGCAGTTCTCTCCGGAGCGCGTCCGATATGTCCTCGTAAACACCATTCAGCAGAAAGACTTTGACGGACGCATTCCGCAGCCCCTCAAGGAGTGGGCGAAGAGCGTTGAGGTCTGTCCGGAGAACGCCTCCCGCTTCCTTGTGGATAAACCCAATCCCGGACTGACAGCACTTTTCGTCGATGCGTTCCGTCAGCAGACCGAAGCTCAAAAGGATGTCACTTCTGAGAAGGCAACGGAAAGAGACCCAGAGGTCGTTGCATGGGAGAATGATGAGATTACCTCTATTGAGGTAAAAACCGTGGAGGTCAAGTCCCCCCTTGCTCCCTTGCCGGAGGAAGCAGCGAAAGCACCGAAGGCACACCGTCTGACCGCCGAAGAGAAGGAAATCAAAGCCGCCATCATGGACACGCTCAAGGGGCAGATTGCCTATAACAATGACGGTATGCGGGCGTCCTATCGCGCCTCTAACCACTCCTTCAATCTGCTGGCGCGGAACGGCGTCAAAATTGAGGGCAACACGGTCACGCAGAACGGTGAGCCGCTGTTCAAAATCCATCGCCGTCATGCGGCGCGGAAAACGCAGGGCTGCTATCGTGAGCTGATGCCGACGCTGGAATACGTCAAGCAGGAGCAGAAGCAGGAAAAGCCCTCCATCCGCAATCAGCTCAAAGCTGCCGCGAAAACACAGCCGGAGAAGAAATCCCCGGTCAAATCCAAAACACACGACATGGAGTTGTGAGAAAGGAGACGCATGAAGAAATACACAGACGTTGACATCATCGCGGAGCTTCAAAAGCTCGTGGACAGTCATGTAGACAGCTACAAGGAAGACTTCGACATCGACAAGCGCATCATCCGCCGCGCTGCCGAAAGCCAGAATCCCGAAGAGAAAACGCTGATGTGGTTCTGCCGTCCGCATGGAACGCACTGCCTCAACGAAAATCAGGTCTTCATTCAAGGAACGCGGGATCACAATACCTTCCGTTTCTATGCGGAGCAGACCTACGACGAGTGCATTGCCCGTGTCATTGTCCCGAAAGCTGTCAAGCGCGGCAAGGTGTTCGGGGATGTCTTTGAGATCAACTACCGGGAACAGGCGGCAAATGTGGCGCAGAACTCGGTTGCGCCGGATCATGACCGGCTGACCTTTGCGGATGGCTTTGTGCTGGAAGCCCCCTGCCGCAGCAGCTTCGATGAGGCAATGGCTCTGGTCGGTGAGCATGGCGGCGTACAAGCCCACCGGACGCTCCCGAAGGACGCGGAGGCTCTGACAGAAGTGTTGACCAAGCAGAAAAGCCGCCGTGACAGACTGCCGGAGGCAGAAAGGACAGAGACGCTTGCCCCTCTGCCCGTTGCAGAACTCCGCAAGTACGAGGCAGTCAAAAAGGCGCATCCCGACGCGCTGGTTTGCTTTGCCCAGAACGGCTATTTTGAGCTGTATGGCAAGGACGCGGAAAAAGCCGCGCCCTTGCTCGGCACGAAGCTCCTTGAGAAGAAGGTGCGCGGCAAGCCCTCCATGCCGGTGACCGGCTTCCGTGAAACTGCATGGGTAGCAGCATCAAAGAAGCTCTTGCAGTCCGGTGCGGATGTCTTTCTCAGCAAGGACGGCGAGACCTTCAAGGAACTCAAAGCCGCAGATTACATTCCTGTCGGCGCGACGCTGAATGTGGACGGCATCAAGTGCAGAATCGACGCGGTTGATTTTGCCGCTGATGAAGTCCGGCTGACCAACATCGAGGACAAGAACCGCCCCATCCGCTTTTCGGAAAGCATCCAGTATGTCCGCTCCTATGTGGAGGATGCCGGAACTGCTATCTATGACACCATCCCCAAGAAACCCGCTGCCCGTGAATCCATCCGTGACAAGCTGAAATCCGCGCAGAAAGCCCAGCCGTCCCACACACCGAAGCCGCAGAAAAACAAAGGAAAGGATATGGAACTCTGATATGAAGAATTTTACCGTGGAAGAAATCAACCTGATGTGCTGCTTCAATACGTCCAGCCGCAAGCGGCTGATCGACGATATGAAGAGCGTCACCCTGAACGACATGGACGGCGAGATCGCAGAGCTGATGTATAAGACCATCCGGAAGCTCGAAGCCATGACTGACGCAGAGTTTGAGGAACTGTATATCATGCCGGACGGCATGATGGATGACTGAAAGGAGGATGCCTATGCCCGTATTAGACGGTAATTTTGAAGCCTTCGTCACAAACCTTGGCAAGTACAACGAGGGTATGCTGGTCGGTGAGTGGGTGAAGCTGCCCACCACCGAAGAAGAGATGCAGAAGGTTTTTGAGCGTATCGGGATCGGCAAGCAGGATGAGTTCGGTCAGCCCTATGAAGAGTGGTTTATTACCGACTACGAATGCCCGATCTACGGCGTCCAGAAGATGCTTGGCGAGTACGAGAGCCTTGATAAGCTCAACTACCTCGCCGCCTTGATTGACGAGCTTTCCCTGAGCGATCAGGAAAAGCTCGTTGCCATTATGGAGGCTGGCTGCGATGAGGTCAGCGACATCGACGATCTCATCAACCTGACGTTCAATCTGGACTGCTACGACATCATGCCCGGTATCAACGATGAATCCGACCTCGGCTACTATTACGCCCACGAAGCCGGTATCTACTCTGAAAAGGATCTCGGTCCTCTGGCAAATTACATCGACTATGAACGCTATGGGCGCGACATTGCGATGGATGAGCAGGGACGCTTCACCGATGAGGGCTATGTCCGTGTCGCAAGCGAGAGGTGGGACAGGCAGTTTAACGGTGAGCTTGATGATATTCCCGACGAATACCGGATTACCGGCTCAGGGGAAGCCGCCGAGCGTGACAGCACCATCGCCGTTCTCGTTGTTGAGCCGGGAAAGGAGCCTTATGTGAAGGAGATTGACTCCGGTCTGGAGTCCTTGCAGCATGAGGTCGGCGGCTGCATCGAGGCGATTTATCCCTACGAAGACCCGGTTGCCTTAGTCTGCAACGAGGAAGGCAAGCTGGAAGGTCTGCCTCTGAACCGCGCTCTGCGCGATGAGGACGGTGACATCTACGACGTTGTTGCCGGAACATTCATGGTAGTTGGCTTGACGGATGACAGCTTCGGCTCTCTGACCGTAGAGCAGATGCAAAAGTTCTCTGACCACTTCAAGGTGCCGGAGCAGTTTGTTAAGTTGGGCGATAAGATTGTGGCAATTCCCATGATCTCGAAGGAACAGCAGAAGCAGGAAGCTACCGAGCAGAAGGACTTTGAGATGAATGCCGATACCTCCGGTCTGACGGTTGCCGGACACATCGGGACGTGGCACACCATTGACCAGCACGAGGTCGGCGGTCACAGCTTTTACCTTATGGAGCATGACACCTACGGCGATGAGGCTGCCTGCATCATTGTCGATGAGCGCGGCAAGCTCGTCCTTGATGATGTCTACAACGGCTTTGACGATGACACGCTCCGCCTTCTCGACCTTGAGGTCAAGGAAGTGCCGGAAATGCCCGACCCTGCGCTCACTGTGCAGGATATGAAGGACTACGGCTACGCATGGGCTGGCGTTCTTCCCGCCGGTCAGGAGGCGGCTGAGAAGGCTTTGGAGAAGGGCTGCGAGGTTTACCGTCTCTATTCCGATAACACCGAGGGCTTGTGCGTGGATGCCAAGGAGATTGCCGATCATGCGGCAAAGGGCGGAATGCTCGGTATCAGCAAGGAAAGCTGGATGGCGGCACTTGAGAAGGAAAACTATCTCAAGGCAGCAGAGATGTCGATGGAGGATGACTACGGCATGATTGATGGGATCATCAACAACGGTCCGAAGGAGGACAAGACCGCAGAGGTCAAAGCCCCCGAAACCGGCGAGAAGTCCTCCATCATGGACAGGCTCAAGTCTGCAAAGGCTGAAAAGCAGAAGGAATGCTGCCCTCCCAAAAAGCACAAAGGAGAGATTGAGCTGTGAGCAGAAGTCAGAAATGGCGGCAGGAGTGGTCATTCTTCATCGGGGATAGCGGACGCCGGAAGTATAACCGCTTCTGTGTCCGCTGTGTCCATAGCTGCAAGCAGAGCTTCCGTGCGGATCTCATCGCCTGTCCGGACTTCTCCCGGAAGGGGGCGCAGAGTAGACAATTAGGGGTTGAAAAAGCCTGTGATTGCAAGCCTCAGAGCGACGCAAATTGACCAACCTAAGTGATTGTATTCCCTGCGCGGTTTCATCCTTAGCGCGGAAATAAGTGTCGATTTCGGCACTTGTTTGAATGCCCGGAAAACGAATCAAGAGCCTCTGTCGATGCCCGTTTGGGTGTCGGCAGAGGCTCTTTTTTTGTGTCTTTTCCTTGAATTTTACCGTAAAATCATTCGCTAATCCATAGTAACACCATTAGCGTTTCTGTATCACTATGGTTCTAATCCATATAATATTCATGAGCGATTTAGAAAAGGAACAGGTAAACGCCCATGATTGATAAACGAATAGGAAAGCGCGTTAAGCAAGCCCGTGAGCGTCTTGGTATTACACAAGAGGATCTTGCAGAAAAGACCGGCTTAACCACAAATTATATTTCCACCGTCGAGAGAGGGATGTCATTTCCGCGTTGCGAGAAGCTGATTATTTTGCTCAATGGCTTGGAGACATCCGCTGATTCAATTTTCTGCGATGTCTTAGAGCATAGCGGAGAGGCAAAAGCCTCAGAACTCTCAAAGAAAATTGCTGATCTTCCTCCCGAAGCGCAAAAGCGTATTTTGCAAATGGTTGAGTTGATGATCCAGCAAGAGAAGGATAACATGAAGTAAGCTCATTGAAGGCTGCGTGATTTTTCACGCAGTTTTTTCTTTTGCCGACTTATTTCTACAAATTTCTTGATTTTCTATGCTATAATCTATGTATAAGCGATTTAGAAACACACGCTAATACATATAAGGAGATCAAGAATATGAAAAGTTGTGCCTTCACCGGACACCGACCTCAAAATTTACCCTTTGGCTTTCGTGAGGATGATGAACGCTGCACTGCGCTCAAAGAAACCCTAAAAAAACAAATTATCTCTTTGATTACAGATGAAAATGTCACCCACTTTATCTCTGGCATGGCTCTCGGCGTTGATATGTACGCCGCCGAAATCGTTCTGGAACTGAAGAAGACTTATCCAGGCATTACGCTTGAGAGTGCTATACCGTGCGAAACACAGGCAGCCAAGTGGAATGCAGCAATGCGCGAAAGGTACTATGGCATTGCCGCTCAATGTGATAAAGAAACGCTTCTTCAAACGCACTATACTCCTGACTGCATGGACAAGCGCAATCGGTACATGGTAGATCACGCTGATTACATCATTGCAGTATGGGACGGCAAGCCCAGCGGTACAGGCAAGACAGTGATGTACGCCCAAAGCAAGGGGAAGGTAATCATCAAAGTCAATCCGGCAACACTCACGGTTGAACGGTTATAAATGCCCAAAAACGCCTCCGCAAATCAATCCTTGCTTAAATCGCAAAAATCATTTCTAAAATACAAACGCAGTACACTATTCCGCGATTGTGGAATCCGTGTACTGCGTTCATTTTTTTGTGCAGCCTTTCACGGCTCAAGAAGAAGTCACTCTGTTTCGGAAAGTCGAATAGTGCCTCCTATGAACAGCGCATTGAGTCAATGAATTTGAATCGCTGGAAACGGTTATTCGTTTCTGCTGCACTGCAAACGCCGAGTTAGAACTGAATAAGATTACAGTAGATCGTTCAGTAGATTCATACACTTGACCTTCTGTTGGAGGTTTGCACTTCCGTAGACATTCAGTGTAAAGGACACATTCTTATGACCGAGAATTTCAGAGAGCGACTTTATATCAAACTCCGGTATCTCAATCGCCCTGACCGCGAATGTATGTCGGATCTCATGGAACTTCACCTTCTCCAATCCATTCCGTTTCAGGAAACGGGTGAAGAACTGTCGATAAGTACGAGGCTCTGTCGGCTTTGTTTTGCCGGTCAAGAAGTAGTGGTTAGGGTTATCCGTGTAGAACTTCTTGATAATGTTCATCAGAAGAGACGGAACAGGGATCGTCCTTGCAGAAGTTTTCGTTTTGGGCGGTCCGATGTGAAGATAGGACTCGCCCTTCTTTTTGTCATAGATGCGCTGGACAGTCTTATTGATGCTGATGGTCTTATCCGTCAACGAGATGTCCTTCATCTGTAATCCGCAGAGTTCTCCAATGCGTACTCCGGTAAAGAGTGCAATGAGAATGCCAGCAGTCTTCCTGTTCAAGTTCATGTAGATACACTGAATCAGCGCTTGCTCCTGATCCTTTGAAAGAGAAACTACCTTCTTAATGCCAAGTTCCTTCGGGTACTCGACGAGATCCCAGTTCAGCAACGGAATCGCCCTTTCTTTGTACGCAAACTCCATTGAAAGTCTGAGAACGAGAATCACATCCCGGATGGTCTTTACCGTTAGCCCTCCGGTCTTGTCCAACCTACCGGCATCATGGAGATACGAAATGTATCTCTGGATGTCCGTTTCGGTGATGCTGCCGATCTTACGCTTGCCGAAATATGGAATAAGATGATTTTCGGCAATCAGCGTAAAGCTGGCATGGGTTGACGGCGTGATCATTGGCTGCTTTTGATTTAGCCAAGTGTTCACAAGCGTCTTGAATTGTGTATTGTTAGTCATATTGACCACCTCCACGAACATTATCCGTTGGAGGGATAATCAGAGCAGTATATTCCTCAAGTAACGGTCTTGAGAAGCGTCCGAAACTCCGGTTTCCGGGCTTCGATGATCCGTGGAAAGAAACTACTTTATCTGCACTTTTCTCTAAAAGCACACAGAAAAACGCTGATGGTCATATCACAAATGTAATTTGCAATTCAGCAAAGCTCGGTCTTATTCCGCAACGCGAGTATTTTGATAAGGACATCGCAAACAGCGATAACACAAGCGGCTATTATATCATCCGGCAAAATGACTTCGTATATAATCCGCGTAAATCATCCGACGCTCCATACGGTCCGATCAGCAGCTACAAGTATGCAGAGGATGGCATTGTTTCACCGCTGTATCTTTGTTTTCATGCAAAAGGCGAAATTAACCCACTGTACTACGAGTGGTATTTCCGGTCATCGGCTTGGCATAGATACATTTATATGTCTGGCGATAGTGGTGCGAGACATGACAGAGTAAGCATCAAAGACGATACTTTCTTTGCTATGCCCATCAATCTTCCGTCAGAGCAGGAACAGAGCAAAATTGCATCCTTCCTCCAAAGTCTGGATGAGAGAATTGCTGCACAAGAGAAACTTGTGGCATCCCTCAAGAAGTATAAAAGAGGATTGCTCCATGATGTTTTATCAGAGAAAATCAAAATTACGACAGAAACATGGACGGAACATAGAATCGGAGAATTTCTCCATTCAAAAAGCATCAAACAACTTCCAACAACAGATGCCCCGTTGATGGCATTTACCGCAACAGGCGGCGTGTGCGACAAAGGCGAACGGTATGATCGTGGTTTTTTGGTGAAAGATGCAAGCTCAAAATTGTATAAGAGAACTGATTTGAACGATTTCATTTATAGTTCCAATAACCTTGATGTCGGCTCAATAGGACTTAACCTTTATGGCTCTGCCGTGATCTCTGATGTTTATGAGATATTCTCCATAAAAGATGCCGATCCGTGGTTTATCAGCGAGGCTATTAAACAAAAGCCGATTATGAGCCGTATTCTAAAATATCGACAAGGCTGCCTTTATGGACAATACAGGATATATGCCGAAGATTTTTTAGGTGTTTTTGTTAAAATCCCTTCGTATGAAGCTCAGAAGAAAATTGGAGCTGTTTTTTCAAAAATTGACGGCAAAATCACGCAAGAACAAATCCTACTGGATTGTTTAGAAAAGGCAAGAACATTTTTCTTACAGCAACTTTTCATATAAAGAGCTGCTGCATCAAGCCATGGCGTATCTTAGATAGAGACATTGATATGCTTTCTGCTGCGTCTATTATCATGTCAATGGAACTCAACAGCTTAACTATCTGTTCCTGCCTTGCTCTGTCTGGGATAGGGATGATGCAATCTGACAGAGCAGACTTGCTTATTTCTCGGAATGTGTTGCCGGAAGCATACTTTTCGCACCATGGCTTAATGATGATTTGCATATAATACAGATACTCAGATGAAACTCTATCAGTGTGAGGAATCAACGACTGAAAGCCCTGATTGGTGCTGCACTCTCGTTTTGCAATGGACATCTCGCCCAAGGTAGCACGGGTTGTCAACAAAACCGTTCCAATGGGAAGCAGTTTTGCAGATGAATTATCCAAGCCAATATCACTTAATTTGCGAACACTGTTGTTGACATATTTTGTTTTACCAATCTCAGAGGGGGTGAACCATTCCACTGTATTTCCCCAATATTCTGCATGAAGAGTGTCAGGTGTTCCTCCACCGACAATTTCACATACCGAGCCAAGCCTGCAATTATAGCTATTGTCAATCTGAGAGAGTATCTGGTTATTGACACCTCTTTTATACTTCTGATCAAGCAAACAGAATGAAGCTATATGACCGACAAAATCCCTTGCAGTAGCGGAATATCTCTGCTACTGCAAGGGATTTACCTTTGCTACAAGCCTCTATTTGATTGCTGAAATAGCCCTCAAGTAACGGTCTTGAGAAGCGTCCGAAACTCCGGTTTCCGGGCTTCGATGAGCCGTGGAAAGTGTTCAAGGCAGAAGAACTTTTTCAGAATATCACCGACAGGAATCACCCGGACGAAACTGTGCTGACGATCATTCAAGGAAAAGGTACTCTTCCGAGAGAGCAAGCTGGTCGTAACATCCACTATGATGATGCGTCTTTATCTAACTATAAGAAGGTTGAACAAGGAGACTTTATTATTCATCTGCGCTCTTTTGAAGGTGGTCTGGAAATGGCAAATGAAGCTGGAATAGTCAGTCCAGCATACACCATCTTACGCTGCAAGCGTCCTCATTCAAGCCTATTCTATGACGCATATTTTCATACAGATGAGTTTATCAACCACAATCTTTCAAAGTCTGTTGAAGGCATCAGAGACGGACGGCAGATAAGCTACGAAGCATTTAAGTGGCTCGGAATACCATATTGTGAGCCAACTGAGCAAGAGAAGATTTCCACCCTATTTTCTGCTTTCAATGAAAGAATCGCAAAGCAGCGTGATTTGGTTGAATCCCTCAAGAAGTATAAAAGAGGTGTCGTTAAGGCGATTATGACTAAACAGATACGCTTTGTGGACAAGAACGGAAAACCATATCCTGAATGGTCAGCTTGCACTCTCCAAGATGCGGTTGACTTTCTTGACGGTCAACGCAAGCCGCTCGAAAGTGCTGATCGTGCCAAACGGCAGGGAAAATATCCGTACTACGGTGCATCTGGAATTATTGACAGTATTGATGACTATATTTTCGATGAGCCACTTATTCTTCTTGGAGAAGATGGGGCAAATATCATTAACCGTAGCTCTCCGTTATGTTTTATTGCGACGGGCAAATACTGGGTTAATAACCACGCTCATGTAATGCGTCCGCACAAAGGGCAAAATATTAGATTCCTGCGTGAACTGCTTGAAAGCCTTGACTATACACGCTACAATACCGGAACAGCACAGCCTAAGTTAAATCAGGAGAAATGCCGGACAATACCTCTCAGTCTGCCTATATATGAAGAGCAATGCCACATCGCTGATTTTCTTGCTGCCCTTGAGCATAAATGCGCACAAGAAAACGAAGAACTTGAGGGCATACTTCAAACTAAAAACGCCTTAATGCAGCAACTTTTTATATGAAGAGCTGTTGTAGCAAGCCTTCTTTTATTCTGACAAGTTTACAGAGGTTGCGTATTTCCTGCTCGATACGATTATCCCAACTATTCAATAGTTCTGCGATTCGTTGCTGATCCTTTTTTGATGGTAAAGGGACTTCGATATTTGCAATAGATGTCGCCAATATATGCTTAATCGTGTTACCTGTTGTAATTGCGGCGATTTTCTTTTTCCCGTCATCCGAATTTATATACTGGCAAATATAGTCAGATGCGCACTCGCCTCCATTGCTCATAATGATAAGTGCATGGCAGTTTGAACCTGCATAGTTATCACCTACGACTGCGCACTCTCCGACATGACCGGATTGAACGACAAGAATATCATTGCTTTTTAGGATATTCTTGCTATGTTTCTGATTGAAAGCTTGAGTGACATAGAAAGCAGTTTCATCAGAGATTTTACCGTCATGGATGTTAGTCCCTTGCAGATACCGCACGCCGTTTTCTTGGCTGGTAAAGAACGGTGTTACCGTACCTACGAATCCATTCCGAATGAAAGGAAATAGTTCGCCAAGTGACGCAACCGTACTCTTAGGGAACAGTTCGCTATTCGTTGAAAAAACTGCCTTAGATAATCCTCTTTTATACTTCTTGAGGTTGTCCACGAGGGACTGCTGCGCCACTATTCGACGCTCTAACGCAATCATGAAGTTTGCGATTTTTCGCTGCTCCGCTAAATCCTGCGGAATGTAATGCTTTGTGTCAAAGAACTCATCAGTTGGCACATTCAAAAGCCCATGATTTCTTGCTCCTTCGGCAGAGATCATGTAAATCTCACGATACCATTTGAGCGAATCGAAGTAGGCTTTTATAAAATCAGAATCGTGTTTCTTGAGTGCAAAGCAAATGTAGAGTGTAGAAAGCGCACCCATATCATAGCGGTCAAGACGCTTGACGGAGCCAAAATCGTACCCGACTGAATAACTCTTGTTGTAAGCATATTCACCATTCTTCAAGAGATAATAGCCACTCATGTCTTTGCTTGCTACGGTCTTATTGAAGTAGCTGATCTGATCCACAAGCCCATCTTTGGACGAAATTGTGAGAGGCAGACTCGTTTCGTTATTGGTGTTTTTCCGTGTGACACGCTCTGCAAAATCTGAAAGTTTCTCAGCTTTCCACGGATCATCGAAGCCCGGAAACCGGAGTTTCGGACGCTTCTCAAGACCGTTACTTGAGGATACATTTGCCATAATTATTTGCCCTCCACATCAAAGGGGAAATCAAGTCCCAGCTCATCGAAAAACGGTTTCAGTTGTGCGTCGATGCCCATGATCTCAGCCTGAATATTGCGAATTTCTGCTGCAACAGCATTGAGGTCAATTTCCTCTTCCGGCTCAAAGGTATCAACATAGCGAGGAATGTTCAGATTGAATCCGTTCTCTTCAATCTCCTGCATAGTGGCAACATGGGCGTACTTATCGACATCCACACGATGCTCGTAGGTTTCGACGATCTTATCAATGTCGCACTCACGGAGGATGTTCTGATTCTTTCCGGCTTCAAAGTCGTTGGACGCATCAATGAAGAGAATGTTATCCGAGTTGCCGTTGCGCTCCCTCTTGAGGACGAGAACGCATACCGGAATGCCCGTGCCAAAGAAGAGGTTGGCAGGAAGACCGATAACAGCGTCCAGCACATTTAGCTTTTGGATCAGGTGCTTACGGATCACTTCTTCGGCTGCGCCCCGGAACAGAACGCCGTGAGGCAGCAGGACAACAGCTCGTCCGTCTTCGTCCATGTGGTAAACCATGTGCTGCACAAAAGCAAAGTCAGCCTTGCTCTTAGGCGCAAGTTTTCCGTATTCATTGAAACGCTCGTCCTCCATGAAGTGCATATCAGCAGACCAATTTGCAGAATACGGAGGATTTGCAACCTGAACACGGAACTTCATGTCTCCGAAGTAATCATGCTCAAGCGTATCGCCATTGTAGATATTGAAGTTACGATACGGGATGCCGCGAAGGATCATGTTCATTCGGGCAAGGTTATAGGTCGTCGAGGTCAATTCCTGACCGTAGTAGTTACGCACATTTGCATAGTTCTTGAGGCGAAGCAGCAGAGAGCCGGAACCGCAAGTCGGATCGGCTGCGTCCTTAACATCGGTCAAGCCAAGACAAGCAAGGCGGCACAGCAGCTCGGCAGGACCCGAAGGCGTATAGAACTCACCGGCTTTCTTACCGGCTGTGGCAGCGAACTGACCGATCAGATACTCGTAGGCATTACCCAACACATCAATCTTCGTGTCATCCACGCTGAAATTGATCTCGTCCAGAGAAGCAATGATTTTCGCCATGACAGCACTTCTATCTTTAACGGTATGCCCCAGCTTCGTAGAATCGAGCTGCATATCGGAGAACAATCCGTCAAAGTCTTCCTGTGAATCGTTGCCGATAGTGGATTCCATCAGAGCGTTGATGGCTTTCTGCAAGAACTCAATGTCGAAGGAACGGTTTTCAACCATCTTGACCATCTTGCGGAACAAATACTCCGGTTCGATGATGTAGCCGAGGTCACGCAGAGCTTCTTCTACGATGGCAGCCTTGTATTCCTCGTCATTCCAAGCATCCTCGTAGCTGATATTATCGTCTTTGAGAAGATTAACCATGTACTTCTCGGTCTTGTCGGAGAGGTAGTAATAGAAGATCATACCCAAGATATAGTTCTTGAACTCGTATGCCTCCATGTTACCTCTCAGGGCATTTGCCATCGCCCATAGTTTGTTGCAAAGCTCTTTCTGATGAGCCTGAATAGAATTATCCATTGTTCTCTCTCCTTATTGGTATTTCTCAGTGTGCTGCCGGATAAATTCGACGATCCGGTTGACCAAAGACCTCTTCTTGAGCAGCGGCATGGGCTTCTCAATACGGTCACGGATGTTTCCTGCATCCATTGTGCCGGAGAACTCATACTCAGAAATGATGTCCGTCAGCATGGAGGAATCAATATCCTCAGTCTTTGCGAAAGCAACGATCTCTTCTCGTTTTGCTTCATTTTCAAAGTCGTTGTATGCAGCGTCAATCTCATCCGCACTTTCAAGTCCAACAACGACACGATCCAAGAACGCTTGAAGAATTTCAACCTTGCGAAGCAACTGCGGATTATCCGTCCTGCTCAATTCTTCCTTGATGTGCTTGATGTCGTAGTCCTTCTGCTTCTTGTCATCAAAGTGGATGTTGCGGATCAAGTTCATGATATAGGCAACATTGATGCGGTCACTCTCCATGATCTCAATGCAGAAGTCCACATCATTCAGGACAGATACGACTTCTCGATCAGTTTTTTGCCGGGAGTAAAGCATCAGATACTTGCTCTTGTAGTCCTGATACTCCTGCTCGGACATGATGAGTGCATCCTGATCAAAGCTGAACTCAATGAATGTCTGCAAAGATTGGAGGTATTTTGTCAGCTCACGGAAAGTGATGACAAACTTCTTCTGGTCATCCTCGCTCTGCATGGTATCGACGGACTCAGGGTAGAGTGCCACTTCCTTGAGCCTCATAACCATTTCATTGAACTTCTCAACAAAATACTGATAGCCCGGAACGACAATGCCGGAGGTGTCCTGACTCTTGGAGAAGAGCGTCAGCGCATCATCTGTCCGTTTTTTGAGGTTGCGGTAGCAAATGATGATACCAAACGGTTTTGTTTCTTTCTCGACACGGTTCGTGCGAGAATAGGCTTGCAGCAGATCATGGTACTTCAAATCCTTGTCCACATACAACACAGAGAGCTGCTTGCTGTCAAAGCCGGTCAAGAACATATTCACGACGATGAGAATGTCCAGCGACTTTGTTTTCTTCCCTTTGACTCGATCTGAAATATCCTTGTGATACGCGGAGAAGGTGTCGGTAGAGAAATTCGTGCCGTACATCTCGTTATAGTCCTTGATGATACGCTCCAAAGCATCTCGGCTATGCTCGTCCTTACCCTCAGCATCTTCGTTCTGCCCATAGGAGAAGATACCGCTGATGTTCAGATCGTGTTTGATCTTCTTGAAGATGTCGTAATATTTGACAAGAGCTTCAATGGAGGAAACAGCAAAGATAGCCGTGTACTGACCATTTCTCGTTTTGGCTTTGTGGTTCTGGACGATGTGGTTTGCAATGAGGGACATTCTCTCATCCGACATATAGAGTTCGCCAACATCAATCGCGTCAGCCAATGTCGGATCGTCCCAGTCAAAATCGCCTTCCATCGTCTTTATGTACTCAATATGGAAACCGAGGACATTGTTATCGAAGATAGCATCCTTGATCAGATAGTTATGCAAACATTCCCCAAACAGCATTTCGGTGGTCTGTGTGATCTTGCCCTCCGTCTTTCCGTTCACTTCAAAACGGGGCGTACCGGTAAAGCCAAAGAACTGCGCTTTCTTGAAATGCCGAACAATATCCTTGTGCATATCTCCGAACTGGCTGCGGTGGCATTCATCAATGATGAAGACAACCTTTTCGTCACGGTATGCGTCCATTACCTTTTCGTATTGAGGACGCTTAACGGCATTTGCCATCTTCTGCATCGTCGTGACAATGAGCTGCCGGTTCTTATCCTTCATTTGCCGCACAAGAATGTCTGTGCGATCTGTGACATCAACAGAGCCAGCCTCAAACTTGTTAAACTCTTCGGTGGTCTGAGAGTCCAAGTCCTTACGGTCAACAAGGAAGATAACCTTCTTGATGTTCGGATTGGCTGCGAGGATTTGAGCTGTCTTAAAGGATGTCAGCGTCTTTCCTGCACCGGTGGTATGCCAGATATAGGCGTTGCGATTTGTAAGCGTAGCCTGCCTTATAAGGGCTTCTACGGCATACACCTGATAGGGGCGCATAACCATCAGAATCTTATCCGTATCGTTCAGGATGGTATAGCGTGTCAGCATCTTGATGATGTGATCCCTTGCCAGAAAAGAGATTGAGAAGTCCTTCAGGTTGGTAATACGGATGTTGTTGAAATCCGTCCAGAAGAAGGCGAGGCTATACATCAAGTCCCTGTCGGAGTTGGCAAAGTATTTGGTATCAACGCCGTTGGAGACAATGAAAAGCTGAATGAAGTGATATAGTCCGTTATAGGAGTGCTTCTTATAGCGCATGACCTGATTGACTGCTTCTCGAATGTCAATCCCCCTGCGCTTTAACTCGACCTGAATCAACGGCAAGCCATTCACAAGAATCGTTACATCATAGCGGTTGACATACTTGCCTACAACCGTTGTCTGATGTGTAACTTGGAAGATATTCTTGGTGTGATCCTGATCGAAGAAGGAAAGGTAAACCTTCGTCCCGTCCTCACGCTCAAGGACAAACTTGTCTCTCAGAATTTTTGCGCTCTGGAACACGGACTTTCCAAGCATGAGGTTAAAGATACGCTCCCACTCTTTATCGGTGATAGGCGTATCAAGTTTGGGCGCATTGAAGGCTTCAAACTGAACTTTGAAGTTCTCCACCAATGCGTCATAATCAGGAATATCGACTGTGCTGTATTCCTGCTTGTTTAGCTGCTCTATGAATTGTTGCTCAAGAGCCGCTTCGCTCTGGTATGCCATATCTTCATCTCCAATACTTGAGGATCATTTTTGGTTGCCAACCGATCCTCATTTTATTCTATCACGGCTACTGTCCGATATAACGGACTCATTTTCGTTTTATTTCCAATGTCACATCGCCATTATCCGCAATGGACATTTGCATCGTTTTCAAATACTTGTCCACAAACTGCTTCTGTTCCGAAGAACTCATTTCAATTCGAGTCGCTCTTAACGCCTCTGTGAACATCTCGTAGATATTCAGCCGCACCGCCTGATCTATGTAATGATACATCTCTTTGAACAGTGCGCCGATCTTAATATCCTCTGCATTGCCGGAGTAGAAGTCATCAATGTAGCAATAGAATATACCGGCATTGACAAGTGCGTTCTTCAAATCCGGTCCGCAGTTTTCGCGCTCTATCATGACAAGGAACCGAGCCTCCGGTAAAGAAGAAATCAGTCCCCAATAGTCGGAGTCGCTGGACACCAAAATAAAGGAATCCACATTGTTTTTGTAATGCTCCTGACAAGTTCGGGCAATCAGCATCACATCGACCAGAGACTTGTTCTGCTTTACCCGTTCGGTCATCATGTGTTCGACCGGGATGTGGGTAAAACTATCCAGAATACGCCAAGCAGATGCACTATGCACATCATCAAACAGGATGATGGATGCTATCTTCTGTGTGTACTGATAGTCAAGATTCTTGAGCGTAGCGCAGAGCTTGTACGGATCAGAGTTTTCACAATCTACCACTACGACAACCTTTTCGCTGCTACCAATAAACTCGTAGATGCTTCCTTTAATGTAACTTCCAGCATCAGAAACTTTACTGTACTCTGTAAAGTAGTCACCGTTCATTTGATAAAGCAGCGTCACGAATTTTTTATCGTTATAGAGCAGATTACCGACATCCTCCGGTTCCCAGTTTATATACATCTGGTAAGGATAAAAGAGCAAGTGAGCGTAATAAATATCTGCTGCTGCTTTTGTCCCTTCCTCTTTCAAGCCATCTGGCATGAGAAAGAGGTTTTTTACATACAGCCAATTCAGCCAAAGAGGAAATAGCTTCTTGCAATTATTGATCCGATCAGAAAGCAGCTTGTTTATCTCAACGATATGCTGACTTAGCTTCGTGCTGGACTTCTTTATAAAACTAATGCCATCCGCATTTAGTTGTTGAAGGCTATCCTGCGGCACATATTCCGGCATACTGCTGATTGAGAGATAACTAAACTTCATACGCTCGTTGATATGCTTGAAGTTTCTTTCAATCGCTGTCCTTATGATACACAAATGACGGATTATCCGTGCCGTTTTGTCTGCATCAAGTTTTTCGTATATCTCTATTTTGGGTGCTTCATGCTCATTATCAAAAATTCGTTTCGGAACACCAATCAAATATGCAACCTTAGAAACAATTTCATAGGTGCTGTCTCTGTAGGTGACTCGATCATCTGTGGGAAACGCCTCCGCTTCAACGAGGGCATTTTTCTCAGTCACAGCATTCTCAAGGACATCCATATATGCTCCTTTCGCTGAGGTATTTTTCTCTACCTATAACAAAATAGCCGCACGAAAACTCGGACCTACTTCTTGCCCGTTCGCACAGCTTCACATATATCTCCAATGTCACAATTCAAATAGTCGCAAATGCGCAGCAGAACAGAGAGAGCTACATCCTCGTTCTTATTGAGCTTACTCATCGTGCCAGGAGACAGCTCTATATCCTTGCGTAAAGTTGATTTTGGGATCTCTCTTTCGATGAGCATGACCCATAATTTCTTATAGCTTATCTTCATAAAAGCACCTCTCTCAAACGCTTATAGTGAGACTCATTATATTATACACCAAACACTTCAAATTTTCAATACGATACTCCAAAAATTCAAAATATATTTCAAGTTCATGGAGCGCATTACGAAGAAGAAAGCCTGAGCCGATTTATTCATACGGCTCAGGCTTTGGTGGTTATTCCAACTCGCTACTTTTGGCTTTTTCATGCTCCTGTGAAAGCGTTGGACTGAGGAAATCATCGACATTTGCCTTCATGGTATCAATCACTTTAGCCTCTTTTTTGAGCCTTGCTCGTTCGTCGTAGAGACGCTGCTGCTCTTCCAAAAGGCGTTGCTGCTCGGCTTGCAGAGACTTCATACTTGGGAGTTTTTCACCATCTTGCATAGCAAGCAATGTACTCTTTGCTGCTTCAAAAACGACAAGCTCTGCCTCGTGCGCAGCTCGAAAACTCGGCTTGTTCTTCGTCTTTGAGTAGGCATCATAGACCGGCTTGAGCTTTTGATAGGTTGAGATATTCTTGATAAGCGGCTGCACCTTTCGGAGCTGCGCTTCAACGACTTTCAAGTCAGCGCCGGTACGCTCATAAGAACTATGAATGTCTTCGACTTTCTTTTCAAGATCGGCATATTGAAGCAGCTCGTTCTCAGTGAGGTAGTTTAGCGTTCTGGCGGCTTCTTTGAGGATCTTAATCTTCATAGAATGCTCAAAGCCCTTGCTGTCGATCTGCTTAATTCTGTTTTGAATATCGCTGATGAGAGAGATGTTCTTCCTACCGTTCTGCATCTGCCGTCTGCGGGCATTGCGTCCTTGAATGCGTTCCTTGATCCGGTCCTCGGTGTAGTTATCTCCGATGGTTTTTGCACGGGTGAAACGCTCTTGCCCTTCGGCACGGAAGGAGATGTATTTGCCGGTTTTGATTTCATATCCGGCGTCCTGCATCAGCTTCAAAAACTCATCGTAGTCCTTTGATGTGATCACACAGCGATCAATGGTCTGCTTGAGTTTTTGCTTCCAACTTGTACCGCGTTTGGCTTCGGTGTATTCCTTGTAGTCCATGCCTTTTCCCTGAGAGGGAGGAATAACTGACAGCCCGTGTTCAGCACATATCTCATCACTGAGATGCCGCATCTCACGATAGGTTTTCTTATTGCTTCGGTACGCATGGAAGTCTACATAGTTGACTGCGTTGAAGATAATGTGATTGTGGCAATGCCCCTTGTCGATGTGCGTTGCAATCACATACTCGTACTTTCCCTTGAGCCATTCGTCGGCAAACTGCTTACCGATTTCATGCGCTTGTTCCGGGCTGACTTCATCAACCGCAAAGGATTGAATCAGATGTCTGGCAATCACCTTTGGCATCTGCATTCCTTGTTGAACGGCAAGAGATCTTGTCCACTCAAATTCCTTCGCTGCGGCATCACTGGCAGCACATCCGTAGGAAGAGACATAGAGCTGGTCATCTGTTTTCTGCGGATCAAGAATGTATGCGAGAGCCTTGTTCACAGTTCCTCGGATTGGCTTGATTTTAGTAATCGCCATATCTCAGCCTGCCTTTCTTTCAGCTCTGCAACATCGTCCTCATAGAAGTGTCCTGTGGAGTTAATTCGGCGGCAAATGTGATTGATATTTGCCGCTGCACGAGATACTGCGGCGGCAAGTTTCTTCTGCTGCGTGTAGTCCACTTTGATGATGTAACCGTCAATCGCCATCTTGCGAAGATACGCTCCCATGTTCTTTGTACCAAGCTGTTTCATCTTTCCTTTGATAATCCGCTTCTCGTCATCTGAAACAAAGAAGAGTATCTGATTTGGTCGTGTTCTGTTTGCCATAAGCGGTTTGTCCTTTCGTAAAGATAGAGGGTTTGGGAGACATCCCAACAAGCATTTTCGGGATTAAGGGGAGGGTTTCCTTAATCCAAAATCGCCGTGTGTATATACACCGGCTGTGCTTGCTAATCTCCCAAAATCGTATTCCCCGAAGATTCCCCCGTGAAATGTCCCTTCACTTTACAACGGACACAAAAAGGGCGTTTGTTGAGTACCGGATTTCAAAAAAGTCAAAAAATCATTGGATTTCCCATGTGAAAGCCACTGTGTCTGTCACATCAATATCAACCGGCTCAATCTCAGGTGCGGCGCACTTGCTCATCGCCATGAGAGGCTGAATGCAGTCTTCAACATCGTAGCTTGTTCTGGAAAAAACATTGAGTTCGCCCCAGTTGTAGTCGATGTTGAGCAACTGCCCAAGCGTACTGCCTGATGCTTTGCAAAGAATCTCCGCCTTTGCCCTGGCGTTCTCCGTCGCATTGATCAGCAGCTCTTCGCTGACTCTTGCCGGGTTTTTCACGGTGAACGCAATGCTGAGTTCTGGTTGCGCCCCACAATCCGCAATCGCAGAAATGACCTTTGCAAGCTGCTTGCTGTCAAAGTCAAAGGCAAGTTTCAAGCGATAGCTGCAAGCATATCCGGCAAACTCTCGCTTGTAATTTCCTTGCCGATCCTTGACATTCTCGTACCTTGTCTGGACATCAAAGCTCGTGGTTTTCAGGTCTTCCTTGCGATACCCAACGCGGACTGCGGCACCTTGCAGTCTTTCGATTCTCTCGGCAGCTTCCGACATTGCGCGGTCATAGGTTTCAGATAAGACTTCAATGTTCAGGGATAGGATGATGTAATCCGGTCTTGCGGAGACATTGCCTGTCCCTTTTACGGTGATTATTCTCATTACTTTCTCCCGTCCTTTCTGGAATTGTAGTCCTCATCAATACGTTTTTTCCAATTCGTACCCAGCGGTACGCTGCATCGGACAGCGGAAACCGCTTCGCTCAGAACTTCATAGTTGAGTTGCGTTCCCTCGCGGTCAGAGTGGTAATTGACCGCTCGATCTGCTCCAATTCCAAAATGCTTTGCCGTCTCAACTGCATCAATGTTTGCACCGAGGAAAAGAAACTCCCAGCCGTACTTTTCCTTCTGTCGCTCAATCATCTTCTTGACCTTCTCGCTGTCATAACGGCGGCTTGCATTCTCCATGCCATCCGTTGTGATGACGAACAGTGTGTGTTCAGGGACATCCTCTTTTCTTGCGTACTTATGGACATTCCCAATGTGATGAATCGCTCCGCCGATAGCATCCAGAAGCGCGGTGCAGCCGCGAACGGAATAGTCTCTGTCGGTCATCGGCTCCACCTTCTGAACCGGCACACGGTCATGGATAACCTCGCTCACGTTGTCAAAGAGAACGGTAGAGATCAATGCCTCGCCATTCTCTTTTTTCTGCTTTTCAATCATGGAGTTGAATCCTCCGATGGTGTCTGTTTCCAGTCCGCTCATAGAGCCGCTGCGATCAAGGATGAATACGATCTCCGTCAAGTTCTTTCTCATGTTTTGTACCTCCGTATATAAAAATATGACTGCTTGGTGTCTCACCTTACAGTCATATTGTACTTCGGTATTCACTTCATTTGGTCGCATGGCAAGCGACATTATTCCAGCGATGAGAACAGCTCCCCGTCAATGCTTATAACGTCATCCATCGGAATCTTCGTGCCGTCCTGCATGGTGATTCGCCGCTCAAAATCATCGACTTTTTTGAGCGCGCCGGTTGCCATTATATATTTGCCGCCAGCCTTCCGCTCATCAGGCTGGAAGTAGGTAATGGTGACTTCCGGTGCATCATCAAGGGCGTCCATGAGAAGCTGATACTTCATGTCCAATGCAGTCAATGCTTCCTCGTCAAGCTCGATCTTATCATCGGTTAGACGCCCGGTTTCTTTGATGGCAGCATCGTAGCCGGTGAGTGCTGCGAAGGGAGCGAACTGCGCCGCACGATCTGACATTGGCATCTGTGGTCGCGTCTTGGAGACGTGGTGAGGACGCCCCATAATCTCATCATATTTGCTTTTCATGTGCATCCCACATCTCCTTTTACAGTCAAATAATAGTTACAGCGTTGCCTTTTTCCACTTCCTGATCTTCGTTCTAAATGTTCCAAAGGGAGCAACGGTATTGACGTGAATAAACTTGTAAACCTCCCATACCGCTGTTTTGGTAGCATCATCTGCCCACTTTCTCATGTGCGGTTGAAATAACTCTTCTTCACTCATAGAATCAATCATTGTCTGGATAGAAGTAACGTTTCCTTTTAACTGATCCTTCAATTCCACTAAGGATGAATGAGAGTATGTATCTGTGAACCATTGGTATAGATCGCCCAGCTGATTCCACCTAAACAGTTCTGATGGTGTTTTCACTTCAACTCCGCGCTTCTCGTCATTTTCCCATTTTAGAAGCAGCGTTGTCCAACCGATCTGATAAGCAAGATTCTCAGCCGGTGTTCTGTCCACCTCGGCTACTCTTATATCTTTTAGGGCTTCCGGAATAGAATCAAATTCAGCAATGTATTTTTCAAAGCCTTTGCTGATTTCGGCTTTTAATTCCTCTTTATCCTTGTATGTTCTCAAAATATTTTCTCCTTGAAATTGAATTGCTGTTCACGCCTTATGCCCGCCGATCTGAGCATTTCGGTCCTTTGCGGTTGCGCCTTCTTCAAGATTCATCGCCTTGAGGATCGCGTTCTTTCCGTACTTCTTCTTGATGGCGAGAGCAGCCTTCTGAATTTTTCGTTCCCGTTCCAAGGCAGCGTCTTCGGCTTTCCGCTTTTCCTCTTCGGCGGCATAGTCGGTGAAGAGGTCGAGCTGAACAGCACCGTCATTTTTCTTCGGCGCGTCCACTTCCGGCAGGACATGATTTGCCACAACATACATACGGCGGACAAGAAGATTCTTGTCCACAATCCGGTCGAAGAGTTCTGACACAGCACACATTATTTTGCGCGTGGATGATGTGTGTTCGCCAAGGTTGATAGAACCGTGCGCCTGTTTGGGAATCTCCCGACCATAGGGGTCTTTCTCCACCGCGCCGTGATACCTTGCCCGCCGCGCCGGATCGGTCAGGTTCTCAATGTCATAGCCAACGGTAAGAACCATCTGATCGGTGACAAGCCCCTTGTCCACCAAGTCCAGCACAAGCAAGTCCGTCATTTCCCGGACAACCAGCTTCGCCTTCTGCGGCTCATAGGGGCAGTGCAATACCTGACCGGAGCTGAGGCTGTTGGAGCTGGGACGGTATGCCTTGATTGCTTCAATGGTAGTTGGCTCCCAGCCCCACGCATGGTCGATGAGCAATTCCGCATTCTTGCCGAAGAGCTTGTAAAGCAAGTCCTCGTTCCGCTCGGAACAGAGGGCAACATCGCCCATGGTGAACATTCCATTCTGTTCAAGTTTCTTGGCAATGCCTCGACCTACGCGCCAGAAGTCCGTGAGGGGCTGATGCGTCCAAAGCTCACGCCGGAACTTCATCTCATCCAGCTCCGCAATGCGGACGCCGTTCTTGTCGGCGGGGATGTGCTTCGCCACAATGTCCATTGCCACTTTGCAGAGGAAAAGATTCGTACCGATCCCGGCGGTTGCTGTGATGCCGGTTGTCTCAAGTACGTCGAGGATGATCTTCATGGCGAGGTCATGTGCCGAGAGCTTGTAGGTATTCAGGTAGTCCGTCACGTCCATGAACACCTCGTCGATGGAGTAGACTACGATGTCCTCCGGCGCAATGTACTTGAGATAGACCTGATAGATGCGGGTGCTGTACTCCATGTAGTACGCCATCCGAGGCGGCGCGATGATGAAGTCAATCGCCAGAGACGGGTTTGCTTGCAGCTCCGAGAAGAAGTGCGATGTGCCGTCCAGTCTGTGTCCCGGTGCGTCGTGCTGCCGTCCGGCATTCGCTTCCTTCACCCGCTGCTTGACTTCAAACAGCCGCCCGCGTCCGGAGATGCCGTAGCTCTTGAGGGAGGGCGTGACGGCAAGGCAGATGGTCTTGTCCGTCCGGCTTTCGTCCGCGACAACAAGGTTTGTGTCCAGAGGATCTAAGCCGCGCTCCCTGCACTCCACGGAGGCATAGAAGGATTTCAGGTCGATTGCGATGTAAGTGCGTTGCTTCATCTTCTTTGCCTCCGCTTTCTTCTTAGATTAGCTCTAATGACATTTCATTAGAGTTTTTAATGTTGAATACGACACGCCATTCAATATCACCCTCCACCGGCTCAAAGTGTAGAGAGGAACAAGCCGCATGGAGTTTTTCTTTTGAGCTGCCTCCACACACGATTGCGATTGGGCCGTCCGCTCCGCCGATAATGCCGATACAAGCAATATCGTTTTGTGCCTCTGGTGCATAGCGGTCAGAGCATGAGGCAATTTCTAAAGGCTTGTCTCCCTCAGCGCAATCACAGATCGAAATATCATTGTCCGGTTCAGGAGAAAGCGTATAGCTCATAGCAGTAAAATGCGTGGGATAGAACCACCGGTCGGAACCAACGAACTTTTCAGAAATTGTTTGCTGCTCCATTTCCTGAACGGTCAATGTATATTTTGTTCCGCTGACCGGATGGGAAAAAGAAAACGAATCGCCGGGAGCGTGTGTCTTGAAATGCGGTCCCGGGACACGGCGTGACTGCTGTTCCATTGTAAGGGAGAGGGCTTTTATTTCAGGACGGCGTTTGCTTGTCCATGGAAAAGCTGCCCGAAAAATCATCCATCCATAGGATGTATCCAAACCATAGTGTTCTAATGCCCACTTTGCTTCCGCTTCATTGATCATCCTGTCCGGCAAACATGGATTAAAGACCACCGAACAGCAGTGGGAGGTCAGCATTGTTTTCCCGTTCAATTCCAAACGAGGAATAAAGTCAAGGCAAAGTGGATTGTCCAAATCTATCTGCATTTGCTGCTCCTGTGTGAAGTATTCGCAGGAGTCGTTTTCGGGGTGTAAATCCCATTTAGTCATGAACTTACGAATGTCTTCATCTGGGGTGCGCATACAAAAGTCCATGACGAGTCCCTTACTGCAAGAATACGCCGCAGGAATAACCCAATGATGCCCAGCCCAGTCAAATTGCTTATTCAACCGGATTTCCGTTCCGGCACGGTCTTTTCCCGAATGTCCCCAGAAGTTTCCCTCAAAGTAGACCTTCCACTCAGGCATGGTCAGTTCTGCTTCCGGGTTCATATCAACATCATAATAGTCCTCGGTGTACTTGATCTTGCTGTAATCAAAAGATGCTTGCAGTTTTTTGATGTATGCCCACGGCTGTTCCATAGGCGTCAACTTCATTTTCTCGGCAAGCTCTAATAACGTTCTTTGCTGATCCTGCGTTGGAGGGTTATCCCGCAAAAAGGCTTCAAATTGGGACTTATCCAACATCCACGCCTGTTCCAACGCTGCCGAATCACTGCAAGCAAGGAGCAGCCTCAAAAAGTCTTCAAAATTGTTTGCCAACGGATGAACATAATCAGGAGCCGAGTTCATGGGACTAACGGAAAAAACCACGCCGCCAAAGCCTCGAACAAAGCAGAAGTGGATGCCATCCACACCCGCCCAGCCAAAAATAGATGCACCTTTGGGCGTGCAAAAGTAGGGGTTATTATCTTCACGACGCTCCGCCCCTACGGGCGAAAGGTCAATACCACTCCGCAAAAATTTCTGAAATACTTTATCCATAAGCCTTATGCTCCTATCAAGCTCTGGTCAAAGGCAAACAGAGCCTCGTTGATCTCAAAGACGTTATAGTTCCCATGCTCCACGAAATACTCCACGATGATGTCAAACTTGTTGGAGTGGGAGAGTGCAAAACCAGCCTTCATGAGCATATCCTTCATTTCCGCAAGGGGCAGCTCAAGGGCAATGGAAAACGCAATGACTGTGGGCTTGGAAGGCTTGTAGGACTTGTCCGAGCGGATCTTCGAGAAGAGTTTCCGGTCAATGTTCGCCTTCTTGTAGCACTGTGCGTCCGTCATGCCGCGTTCGTCAATCTTCCGCAGAAGCATCTCCGAAAAGCTCTCATCGATCTGTCCCAGTGCATCGTCAAGAGTTGCTGCCTTTTCAGAACTGACTGCCATAGGAGCTGCGAGCTTTTCAATAGCTTCATCACAAACGGATGACTCGCAAGGTATGGGTTCTTCCATCCGGAAGGCACTCATTCTGCGCAGACGCTCAGAACGACTATCGGTATGCTCGTCCACATAGCGGTCATCTATGTACGCTGCAATATCAGCAAATAGCTTCCCGCTGATCTGATAGGCTTTGCGGTCGAAGATGACGATGTACACCGTCATTTCGTTTTCAAGAAGGAAACTGCTGATGGTGTCAATCGCAACCTTGAGAGCTTGATCCTTCGGATAGCCAAAAATGCCGGAGGAAATCAGAGGGAACGCAACCGACTCGCATCCGTATTCCTTCGCCAGCATGAGCGATGTCCGATAGCAGGATGTCAGTAGTTCGCGCTCACCATGCCGTCCGTCATGCCAGCGCGGACCTACTGCATGAATGACATATTTGCAGGGTAGCTTATAGCCCTTCGTGATTTTTGCGCTCCCGGTTTCGCAGCCGTGGAGCGTTTCACATTCTGCCAGCAACTCCGGACCTGCGGCACGGTGAATACAACCGTCCACACCGCCGCCACCCAGCAGTGACTCGTTGGCAGCGTTGACGATGGCGTCCACCTTCATTTTTGTGATGTCATTTCTGACGATTTGAAGCGGCATTATTCAGTCCTCCGTCCGGTTACTTCGCGCCGGTCAGCAGCTTGTCCAGCGGGATTCTTTCCGGGTATTTTCCCTCGGTCAGAATGTCATATAAATACCTGTTATCCAGAATCATATCATCCCGGATAAGCTGCCAGTTTGCCTTTTTCCTGAAAAACACCTTGAAGATCAGAAAGTTCATGAACGCCCCAATTACCGGCGTTGTCATGCCGAAAGCCTCGGTGTGAGAGAAATGGCATCCTGTTTCAGTTCTTTTCCCTTCAAAGGTGATGAACGCCGTCTTCTTGTCGCTCCGGAATACAATGCGGAAGTGGTTCTCATCCTGTTCGCATTCCGTAATCGTGCCTGTCACATCGTAGTCCAGCCCCATGACGATCTCGCGGAAGCGGACCTTGCTTCCAGCATGATAGTTCCCGTTATAGAGATTGCATTCGATGTGGTAGGGACTCCATTTCACAAACTCTTCCTCAAAGTTAGCAGTCCATGCCTTTAATTTTTCATAGGAAGCCGGAATCTCTATCTGCTCTGTAAGAACAATCATTGTCAGTTTCTCCTATTCTGTCAAAGCGGCATCGGTGTCCGGGCGATCAGAATGACCGCCAGAATCGCGCCCACAAATGCAGCAGCCCCTATGACTGCCAACACCTTTTTGCCGAGTTTCTTCTTCGCTGCCTTGCCAATCAGCGCGGCGCAAGCCATGCAGACAGCCGCAGCAACAAGCGCAATGCCCAGCGTTTCCCATAGCCAGGATAGTTCATATAGGATTTTCATGCGATCATCATCTCCTGTTCGTTAAACTTGAATTTTCAAATTAGTCTTTGCAAATAACCTTTGAACCTTCACCATCAATTACAATTCCCTGACGGTTGTTAATTGG
>NZ_JBBMFF010000245.1:0-4193 GCF_040096185.1 Faecousia intestinalis
CGTCAGGAAATGGCCACGATGCTCTACCGCTACTGGAAGCTGCGGGGCGGCAAGTATACCGCGAAGGACGATGTCCTTGCGGGCTATCAGGACCGCGGTGAGGTCGCCGATTGGGCGCTGGAGGCCATGAGCTGGACGGTGCAGTCCGGCATCATCGTCGGCATGACGCCCACGACGCTGAACCCGGCCGGCAGCGCTACCCGCGCGCAGGTCGCTCTGGTGCTCGTCAACTACCTGAAGATGAACTGATCCCGAGACCGCAGGCTCCCGCCGTCTTCCGGCGGCGGGAGCGCCCCCGAACGATTCTGAAAGGAAGGAAATCTGCATGAAAAAGCGGATGTTATCCCTGCTTCTGGCGGTCGCGCTCGTGCTTGGGCTTTGCCCGGGCGTCTTTGCGGCGGGAAGCAGCTATGCCGATGTGCTCGACACCCATTGGGCGCATCCCTATATCGAAGACGTCACGGAAAAGGGCATCATGAACGGCGTGGACGATAAGAACTTCGCGCCGGAGGATGCCATGACGCGCGCCATGTTCGTCACGGTCCTTGCCCGCCTGAGCGGCGACACGCTCACGGAGCAGACCAGCTTCTCCGATGTCCCTGCCGGTCAGTGGTATTCCGCTGCCGTGAGCTGGGCGGCGGAAAACGGCATCGTGCTCGGCTATCCGGACGGCACGTTTGCCCCGGACAAGGCCGTTTCCCGTGAGGACGCCATGACTCTGCTGGTCCGCTTTGCGGGCTGGAAGGCGCTCGCGCTCCCCGAGGGCGGCGAGCTGACCTATGCGGATGCCGCGAGCATCCAGGACTATGCGAAGGAGGCCGTCGCCGTGGCGACTGCGGCCGGAATTCTGGCCGGTTACCCGGACGGCACGTTCCTGCCGCAGAAGTCCATCACGCGCGCCGAGGCAGCCAAGATCCTCAGCACGCTCATGAAGGTCACGGATTATACGCCGGTCGAGCCGACGGAGCCCTCTGAGGAGCCGACGGAGGAACCCACCGAAGAGCCGACCGAGGAGCCGACGGAAGAGCCCACGCAGGAGCCCACCGAGCCGTCCGAGCCGACGGAGCCGGGCAAGACCGTGACCGTTACGTTCCGCGGCGAGAACGGCTATGCCAAGTACCACGGCCAGAAGGTCACGAGCATCGAGGTCAACACGAACGAGCCCTATGTGGAGTTCGGCCTCTACGGCGTGGCGGAAAACGGCTTTGAGCTCGACACCGCCTCCGCCTCCGCGGGCACGCTCGTCCGCGCGGAGAACGTGTTCATCCTCTCGGACTTTGATGAGGATGTTACGGTCGACTTCACGACCCGCTACCGCACGATGCAGGTCAATTTCGTCATCAGCCCGAACGCCAACGCCATGTACGTCGACACACCCGTGAGCGTGACGTGGGGCCAGCCCGTCCCCGTGCCGGAGACCCGCCGCGTCGGCTCCCATGTGTCGAACTGGTACACGGACGCCGCCTACACGCAGGTCTATGACTTCTCCACGCCGGTCACGACGAACCTGACGCTCTACGGCAAGTGGGAGACCAATGTCTATACCGTGACCTATATCGTCGACGGCGAGGTCTACTATTCCACGCAGGTCGATCATGGCAAGTATGTCACGAACCCGAAGAACCCGACGAAGAACAACTACGTCTTCAACGGCTGGTATACGGACGAGGCCTGCACGCAGCTCTTCGACCGTAATCAGAGCATCAAGACTGATGTGACGGTCTATGCTGCCTGGGCCGAGGCAAAGCTCAACTATGTCTACCTCGACGGCAAAAACGGCGACGACAGCAAATCCGGCATGACGGCGGCAGAGGGTGTTAAGACCTTTGCCCGCGCCAAGGAGCTGCTGGCGGATTCGGCCTACAAGGTCATTTACATTACGAGCATGGTCACCGTCGGCGATACGCAGGTCTGGGATCTGAGCGAGTATCCGGATGCGGTGGTCACGCGTGCCGAGGGCTACAAGAGCAGCTACATGTTCTGGGTGAACGCCACCGGTAACCTGACGCTCCAGAATATCTGCATTGACGGCGGCGCGCAGCGCTGGGCTGCCGAGGACGGCACGCCGTTCTCCAGCTATATCGTCGGCAACTGCACGTCCGGCAAGCTGACGCTGAATGCGGGCACCGAGATCTGCAATACCGTTACGACCAGCAGCAATATTCTCTATCTGCATAACGCCGACTTCACCATGAACGACGGCGCGAGCATCCATGACAACACCTGCAAGACGGCGACGATCGGCCTTTCGACCACGAAAGGCGGCAGCAGCATCGTCCTGAACGGCGGCGAAATTCACCACAATACCGTGACCGATGCCGCGAAGGCAAACGTCAGCGTCTTGAGCGTCCCGGCCGGTGCCATCAGCTTGTCCGGAAGCTCCACGAAGGGCTTTACGACGTTCACGATGAACGGCGGTAAGATCTACGCCAACAATGCCGCTGCCGAGGGCAGCCTGAAGGGCGTGGGCGCGATCCTTGTCGGTCAGTATGTCAATGCCGAATTCAAGGGTGGCGAGATCACCGGCAATGTCGGCGCTACCGCAGGAGCCATCCTGCTGCAGGGCGGCGCGGCAACGAAGCCCAGCAGCTGCACGCTGGAAAACGGCAGGATTTTCGGCAATACCGCCACGGCGGGCGCGGAGTACCAGATCTACGCCCACGGCAGCCTGATCCTTGCGAACCAGAGCGTGGTGGAAAGCGAAATTCTGCTGATGAACAGCACGGCCCGTCTGCCGGTTCTCGTGACCTCCGCTCTGAAGCAGCCGCTGCGGCTGAAGCTCGAAGCGCAGGTTTACATGAACAAGATCGTTGGCGGCAGCGGCTATACGCTGACCGAGGCCGATCTGGCGAACATTGAGCTGACAGAGCCGCTGGATTCCCATTACAAGCTGTCGGTCGACACGGAAACGAACACGGTTTTCCTGAATGCTTCCCGTGTGGTCGGCACGATCGTCTATCTCGCGGCCACCGGCAGCGATGCGAACGACGGCAAGACGGCCGAGACCGCCGTTCTGACGTTCGCGCGCGCGAAGGAGCTGCTTATCGAGCGGCAGTCCGCCACGGGGGACAACATCATCAGTATCCCGTCGGCTTCGGCGGGCTCTTCCCCCAAGTGCCTTGTGGTACGCAGCGACGAGACGTGGTCCCTGAAGGGCATTCCGAATGCCTATGTCATGCTGGAGAACGACACGAATACCTCTGGCAATCTTGTCGAGGTCCTGAACTGCACACTGACGCTTGAGGACATCACGTTCGACGGCAACCGCTATTATCAGCTCAAGGGCAAGTACGCTACGGCAATCCGCGGTGACTGGAGCGACGGCCAGAAGGCGCAGATCGTCGTTAAGTCCGGCACCGTGTTCCGCGATTTCGACGATGATGCCATCTATGCCTATGGCTCGATCGTTACCATCGAGGACGGCGCAGTCTTTGAGAACATCAGGAAGGGCTCCGCCGTCTTTGCAACAGGCTCGGTGCAGAAAACGGACGACAAGTCTTCCGAGGTCATCGTCAACGGCGGTACGTTCTGCAACAACCTCTATTCCTGCCTCAGCATCCTCGGCCAGAGCAAGCTCACGGTGAACGGCGGTACGTTTGAGAACAACGTCGTCAGCAATACCAAGGGCGGCGCCGCCATTCTCGGCGATTCGGCCGGTGCGGAGATTACAGTGAACGGCGGTATCTACCGCAACAATGCGCTGACGGCGGAGACCGGCACAATGAGCATCGGCACCGTTCTGCTGGCCACGAACGGCTGCAAGGTCACCGTCACGGGCGGCGAGTTCTACGGAAACACCTGCGTTTCGGACGAGAACGGCAACGGCTTTGCCTGCAGCGGCACGAACGCGGCGGACATCACGCTGAAGCTGAAGGCCGGAACGAACATGACCAATGCTCCGTTCTTCTGGAATACGCCGAGCAAGACGGCCTGCCTGAACATCGCCTCGGCCCTGCCCGGCGCGATGAAGATCGCCTTCCGCAGTGCGCCTGCGGCCGGTACGGTCGTGGCTGCCGGAGCGGACTACACGCTCACGGAGAATGACCTGAGCAACCTGATCAGCCTGAACGAGGGCGTGCGCTTCGCGCTCGTCAACGGCCAGATCGTCACGGCAGAATAAGCAATATCCCCAACGGCCCCGCTGCACCCGCAGCGGGGCCTCAGCTTGTCAAAAAAGTCCCTTTGGACTTTTT
>NZ_JBBMFF010000246.1:0-11125 GCF_040096185.1 Faecousia intestinalis
GCCATTTCCTGACGGGTGATCGGGGCCTCCGGGCGGAACGTGCCGTCGGGATAGCCGTTGACCACGCCCTGCTCTGCCGCCCAGTTGACGGCGTCGGTGTACCACTGGCCCTCGGCAATGTCCGTGAAGGACGCCGTGCCCTTCGCGGCAGGCTCGCCCGCCTCACGATAGAGGACGGTCGCAAGCGTCGCACGGTCCAGCGTGGCGTTCGGCGCGAAATAGTCTCTGCCGACGCCGTTCATCAGGCCTGCGTCCCAGGCGGCGTAAACGGCATCGTAATACCAGGCGTTCTCGTCCAGGACATCGTTAAAGCGATAGTCGAAGGGCAGCATGGACTTACTCTGCCAGCCGGTCTCCGTATCGATCACGTTCCAAGAATAGGTCTTGCCGTGCTGGCCGCGGAACGTGAGGCGCAGGACCGGCGTTCCATCCTTCTGCGCGGTGTAGGCCGCCCAGGCGAAGTGCACCGTGCCGGGCTTCGAGGCGTCGAGGTCGGTGATGCCGGCCCCGGCATCCAGCGTGCCGCGGGCGGAAACGAGCGTCAGTTCCTCGGGGTACGTCAGCTCCAGCCGGCCGTTCTTCATACCTTCCCAGGTAAGCAGGTCGACCGTCAGGCTGTTCGTTGTGCTGCTGTTCGCTATACTGATGACATAGCCCGCGCCCTCAGGCTCGGCGGCCAGGGCCGTCGCACCGGCGCCCAGCAGCATTACGGCTGCAAGAAGCAGCGCAAAGAGTTTTTTCATCATAACAGGAAGTCTCCTTTCCGTGCCGCGCTCACTGCAGAGCCGGGAGCGGCTGGGCCGTCAGCGTCTCCGCTGCGGCGGGCTCCAGAGCCTGCATACCGGTCTGGCGCTCCGCCCACGGGGCAAGCGCCGCTGCGTCGTCCGCAGCCGCATTCTGCATTGCGGAGTACAGGGCGACGGGCGCCGCGCTGATCTGCCCGATCGAAATGGGCCAGAAGATGTCGGCCGTCAGGTCCACATAGCTGAGCTTGGAGGCTGACGTGGTCAGCACACTGATGTACAGGCGGTTATCCGCATAGTACAGCGCAGAACCGGCGGCGTAGTTCGCCATCACGTCCGGCACGTTGCCGAGCAGCGAGCGGGAGTACAGGCCATAGGTCTTGCGGCCGTAGGCATTCGTGTAGTAAGCCATGGAGAAGAGATAGACGCTGCCGTCGCTGCACAGCATGGCGAAATCATCGCAGGTACCGTACTCGTCGGTTTCCTCCGGGCCGACATAGGTCATGCCGACGATGTAGACACCTCTGCCGATCACGGAGGCAAAGCTGCCGAGGCTCGTCATCGTGCCTGTCGCGGTGTCGACACGCAGGAGGTTGTAGCCGTAACCGGCCAGCAGGGTGCCGCCGTTCAGGTGCGGCAGATAGGTCATGGAGGTGTAGGCCGCTTTGCTCTGCGAACCGATCTTCGTAGCGGTGTAGTCCGTCTCATCGACGCTGTAGAGCGTGGAAACAAGGTTCTTTGCATCATCCAGCTCATTGCTGGCCAGCAGGAGCTTGCCCTCCGGGCCTCTCGTGACGGAAAGGACAGATGCGGGCAGGGGATTGTTTTCGTTCAGGGCCTTGATGCTGCTCTTGTCCTCGGTGTTCAGCTCGAGGAAGAGGGTCGTGTCATCCGTGCCGGGAACGGCCGCACGGAGCGTGGCGTTGGCAGCAGGCTGCTCAACATTGCCGCCGAAGCTCGTCTGATAGGCGGTGACATTGCAGGCGTAGTCATAGACCGCGACGAGCAGGTCGTTGGTGTAGATGCCGTCGAGCGGGAATTCCAGCGTCGTCTCTGTGCCGGGCTCCGTCTGGTTGACGGCCTGACGCGCGAGGATCTGCTTGCCGTTGCGGCTGAGCAGGAGGACGGCCGCGACATAGCGGTTATCCTGCACCGTGACGCTCAGGGAGCGCTTGCCGGTGGCAGCGCTGCTGTGCAGCACGATGTCGTTGGCCTGCGGGGCGGTGTTGTCCAGCACGAAGCGGGTCGTCCAGAAGGCGCTCTCCGGCAGGTTCTCTTCGCCGCCGATGACCGTCTCCGTCTCGCGATCCCAGTAGTATTCCGGGACGGCGCGGGCGACGACCTCGATGGGCGTTCCCTCGGGCAGGAGCGTCTTGTTGTCCGCCGCGGTGCCGCGCCAGCTCAGGTTGACCTGCGTGCCGGTCGCGGACCACGCGGCGGAGGAGGCGGAGTAATATGCGCCGGTCGCCGTGCCGTGGTCAACGGTCGTATAGACCTCGCCGGTCTCGGCATTGCGGATCGTGACCTTCAGATCGGACGCATTGCGGATCATGGTCGGAACGGCCGCATAGATCGTATTGCCGCTCTCATTGGCGAAGGACGCGCGGTCCGCGATGGCCTCGTCATCCTCGGCATAGAGGTTGCCGCCGAAGTAGTAGCCGGACGTGGAGCCTGCCATGCGCTGCACGAGGAAGTTCGTGCGCTGGGCAACATAGCCCGTTGCGCCCTCGGTGCACATATCCTCGAGATATACAGACTTGTCATACATGCTCGGCTCGGCCCAGCTGCCGTAGAAGCCCAGCATCGGGACAGAGAGCTGGCGGCCGTCGCCGTCGCAGGAATCGGCATAGAGGAAGCCCTCGATATAGGAGCCGTTCGGATAATGCCCGTTCAGCCACGCCTTGTCGCCGTCGGTCAGGCGGACGGTGAAGCTGACGTTCATGCTGCCGTTTGCGGGGACCTCGTAGGTCACAGCGTAGACGTCCACGACGCTCTTGTCGCCCTTGACCGCCGCAAGATAGAGCTGCGCATCGGCCGTGGTGATGGTGCCGTCGGCATCGAGGTCGTACTTCTGCACGGTCTCGGCGTCGAGCGCGTCATGCGTACCGTTTGCGGCCTGCAGCAGGACGAGCGCATCCTGCTCGTCGACCTTGTCGTCGCCGTTAAGGTCATAGACATAGACGCTCTTGCCGTCGGCGGAGAACGTCACGTTCGCATCCAGCGCATAGGCGCTGTCGCTCATGTAATCCTCGCCCTCGATCTCCTCGACGGCCATGGTCGTGACCTTGCCGCTGAGTGCATAGTGCAGCGGAGAATCGGACAGGTTCTGGACGGAGAAGCTGCCGGTGTAGACGCCGGTGCGCTCCGCATCGTCGCCAAAAGTCAGCTTGACCTTACCGTCGTTGCCTTCCTTCTCTCCGACGAGCAGATAGGCCGGAGATGTCACGGCCTCCTGCAGCTGCATCAGGCCGGAGCCCTGCTGGCGCGGGGAATAGGTCACGCCGGTGTCCGGGTCGGTCAGCGGCTCGGACGTGCTCATCATGAGCGCCATGGCCAGCGCGCGGACCGTGAGGCCCTCCTGCTTGCTGAGCTTGTGTTCCTTGATGTACTGCGCCATGATCGCTGCGCCGCCCGCTGCGGACGGAGCCGCCATGGACGTGCCGCTCATCATGCCGTAGCTGCTGTGGTTCAGCGTGGAATAGATGTTTCCGCCGGGCGTCATAAGCTCGGGCTTCAGGTCGAGATTTTCCGTCGTGCCCCAGGAGGAGAACGAGCTGGGCTTGTAGCCGTCGGCCACGCCGTGCAGCGTTTCGGCCTTAGCGGAAACGGTCATCTTGCCGCCCCAGAGGCCGGTCGTCTCATCCTGCGTCGAAGCCGCGAGGATCTCCTTCGCCTTGCTCTGCTCGATCATAACGGCAGGGTTCGGGAAGTTATAGCCCGTCAGGTTCATGTTGATGGAGCCGGGCGCGTTGTTGTAGATGACGGCCGCCGCGGCACCTGCCTGAATGGCCGCGTTGGCCTTGTCCGCGAACGAAGAATTGCCGCGGGAGACCAGGACGACCTTGCCCTTCACGTCGACGTTTGCATAGTTCTCGGGCAGGCCGTAGATGCCCTCGCCCTTGACGGGATCGCCGAGGAAGACATAATCATACGTCGTGCCGCTCTGGTCCTCGCTCGTATCGAGCGTGGAGAAATTCTTTGCGCCGTAGGTCTCACCGGTGTCGCCGGGGATCGCGGCAACGCCGTTGAACTTGCCCATCACGCCGCTCATGCTCGTGTTCGTCACGGAGGCGATCGTGAAGGAGTTCGTATAGGAGCCGGGGCTGCCGCCGGTGTGCATGCGCACATCCGTCGTATAGGTCATGCCGGTTCCGGTCAGAACGTTCTCGCCCCATGCGCCGTTGTTGCCGGCAGAGACCGTTACGACGGTATCCGTATTCCGGAAGCTGTCGAGGATCTGCTGATCACTCTTCGAGCCGTAGCTGCGGCCTGCGCTGCCGGAGCCGAGGGACAGGTTGACGCTGTCGCAGTTCAGCCAGATGGCGTCTTCGATGGCGGCCATATAGTCGGAAGAATACGCGCCGCCGCCCACGCCGAAGACCTTCATCACGACGAGCTGGGCATCCGGGGCAACGCCCGTAACGCCGAGCTCCTGCTTATCATAGTACAGGTCGCCGTCAGCGTCATAGTGCGGGACATAGCGGTTCGCCGCCGCGATACCGGCGACATGCGTGCCGTGGTCGCCGTTGCTGTCGCCCTCGGCATCGTGGGAGACATCCAGGCCGTCGTCCACATAGTTATAGGCAAAGGGGACCTTGGCATTGCGGTACAGGTCGTCCGCCTTGGGCGGGTTCTTGTCCGCGGAAATGCTCAGGTTGGGCAGCGCCTTTTTGATCTCTTCCTTCGTCAGAAGGTTGTAATCGGAGATCTTCTTGCCGAAGCTCGCCGCGCTGATGCCCAGGCTGTAGTAATAGCCGCCCTCCGAAAACGAGGGATGCGACAGATCAAGGCCCGTGTCGATGATGGCAATGCGGCTGCCCGCGCCGGTATAGCCGTCCGCCCATGCGCTGTAGGAGCCGACCATCTCGCCCGCAGTCGCCGTATCCGGCTGGACCGTCTCATCAAGCTCGTAGCGTTCCTCCAGGTAGACATCCGCCACGCCGTCCACGGCAAGGATCTGCTCGATCCTGCCATAGGGCACCACCGTTGCAACGCCGTTGACGGCAACGGTGAACTGATAACGGATCTCCAGCTCCTCCCCGCCGAGCGCCTCGCGCTCGATGCGGTCGACCAGAGACAGCTGCTGCTTCTTCAGGCTGCTGCTGTAGCTGGCAGCCTTCTCATTCTCCAGCAGGTCTTTGGTAGAGAAGCCCTTCTTCGCCAGGGATTTCTGCTCGAACAGGATGATCACATGGACCTCCTCGTCCGCGGCAGGAACGTCCTGCTCCGCGTCCTGCTCTGCTTCCGGCAGCACGGCCGCACCCGCATCGATCACGGAAGGATCGACCTCGGTATACGACACGCTTGCCGCACTTGCGCCCGCACCGAAGGACGGCAGGAGAGCAAGCAGCATACAGGCAGCCAGGACAAATGCGAGGGATCGCTTCGCCTTGCCTTTTAACATCGCTTTTACCTCTTTCCTTTGATTTTCATTCTTTTACAGGAAAGGACAAGTCCCATTATCCTTTACCATGCAAAAGTTTAAGATAATTATGCCATAATCCTCCGTCGAATTCAAGGCTTTTTTCGGAAAAATATCCATTTTTTATCGTCATTTGGAGCAAAAGAAGAGGCCGCCCCGCCAAAGCGGAGCAGCCTCTCATCTTTAAGGTTCTGTAAAATCTTTGTGAAATATCAGAAGAATTATTCTGCGACAGCATCCTTCAGAGCCTTACCGGCCTTGAACACAGGAACACGCGTTGCCGGGATCTCGATGGTCTCCTTCGTCTTGGGGTTGCGGCCCGTGCGCGCCTCGCGCTGCTTCGTCTCAAAGGAGCCAAAGCCGACGAGCTGCACCTTGTCACCCTTGACGACGGCTTCCGTGATGGTCTCAACGACGGCGCCGAGCGCCTTCTCTGCGTCCTTGCGGGACAGGCCGGCCTTGTTGGCGACTTCCGCAATGAGTTCAGTCTTGTTCATAATGGGTATCCTCTTTTCTCAGTATATCATTCTCCGGGGAGATCCCCGAGCGCATGCTTATAAAATCTACCACATGCCTGGCAAATACGCAAGGTTTTTTCTGGAAAAAATCAGCGAACGCGCAGAATTTTTGCAATTTTCTCGCCCTTGGGCAGCAGCAGGCAGTCCTCATAGGTCAAAACCTTGAGCACAATGATGAGCACGACGTACACGAGGACCGCCACGACGATGGAGCCGAGGCAGGCGACGGCACGGCCCATGCCGATGCGGCCGAGGCCCCAGTAGGCCAGCCACGTCGTGCCGCCCATGAGAACGGCGGCGATGGTCGTCTTCCACAGGTTCGGCAGGAGCTTCGGCGCATTGCGGCGCAGCACGCGGCGCATGGCGATGAGGTTCAGCACGGTGATGACGGCATAGCAGGCGATGGTGCCGACGGGCGCGCCCGTGATGGCGATATCCGGGTTGCCGACGAGAATGTAGTTGACGATGACCTTGACGATGCCGCCGATGAGCGTGTTGATGACGGGGATGACGGCGTGGTTGTGCGCCTGCATGATGGCGTCCGTCATGAGCACGATGCTGTTGAACACCACGGCGACGCCGAGGATGGCCATGAGCTTCGTGGCAAGCGTGAGGTTCGCGCCGGTGTAGCCGCCGAGCAGGGCAACGATGGGCTCTGCCAGCACGATGAGGCCGACGGCACACGGCATGGCGATGAGGCCCATGAGTCGCAGCGACGAATTCTGCACGGAGCGCACGCCGCGGCGGTCCTGCAGCGTCAGGCTGTTCGTGATCGCCGGGATAATGGCGATGGTGATGCAGGGAATGAAGGCACAGGGGAAATTGAAGATGGTCTGGCAGTAGTTATAAACGCCCTTGACGACGTCCGCGCGCTCCTGCGTGTAGCCCGCGGCATTGATGAGGCGGTTCATGACCGTCGCCGCATCGAACAGGTTGATGATCTGCAGACCGGCTGCGCCGAGCGTGATGGGCACGGCAATGGCCAGCAGGCGCTTGAGCGTCTCGCCTGCGGGTCTTGCCTGCCCCTCCGCGCGGCTGAGCTCGCGCGTGCGGCGGCGCGTCTTGCAGAAGAGGTAGAGGGCCGAGAGCACCGTGCCGATCGTCACGCCCGCGATGGAGCCGGCAGCGGCCAGCGGGCCGTCGCCGAGGCGGTTCATGACGAGCCAGGCAAGGCCGAGGCCGAGGAAGAGCTTGCACAGGGCCTCGATGATCTGGCTGACGGCCGTGGGGGCCATGTTCCCCTGCCCCTGGAAGAAGCCGCGGCAGGCGGAGATGTAGCACACGAAGAGCACGGCCGGGCCGAGCGCAAAGATGGACCACATGGCGTTCGGGTTCTCCATCATGTTGGCCAGCTGCTTCGGGATGAGCAGCATCAGCGCCGAGCCGATGATCCCGATGGACAGGAAGGCCATGAGGGAGACGCGGTAGATCTGGCGCACCTGTTTGCCGTTGTTCAGCGCGCGGGCCTCGGAGATCATGCGGCTCATGGCGACGGGCAGGCCCGTCGTGGAGATCATGAGCAGCACGGTGTAGATATCGTAGGCCGTGGTGAAATAGCCGTAGTTTGCCTCGCCGATGAGGCGGTTGAGCGGGATTTTGAAGAACATGCCGATGACCTTGACGATCATCGTTGCCAGCGACAGCACCGCCGCACCGGCCAGGAAATTCTGCTTCTTCGTTGTCTTTTCTTCCAACATTCATCCGTCCTTTCCGTTGGGATCAGCTGCGCGCTTCTTCGAAAATGCGCGGCATGACGTAGCCGGACAGCTCGCGCACGACGCTGTCGAGGTCGATCGTCGGATACTTGCCCGCAGCATAGAGCACCTGCCCGCGCACCATGGTCATCACGACGTCGTGGCCGGAGGCGGCATAGACGAGATGCGACATCACATTGTGGCACGGCATGAGATGCGGCGACGTGAAGTCGAGCAGCACGAGGTCGGCGTCCATGCCGAGCTTCAGCATGCCGCACTCGGCCTCGCGGCCCTGCGCGCGCGCGCCGCAGACCGTCGCCATCATCAGCACGGCCTCGACCGGCAGCGCCTTCGGGTCGCCGGATGTCACCTTGGCCATGAGGGCCGCGGCCTTCATCTCCTCGAACAGGTCGAGGTTGTTGTTCGACGCGGACGAGTCCGTGCCGAGGGCGACGTTCATGCCCGCCTTGACCATCTCCGTCACGGGGGCGCAGCCGGAGGCGAGCTTCAGGTTCGAAACGGGGCAGTGCACGGCCGTCACGCCGCGCCTGGCCAGCAGGCGCATGTCCTCCGGCGTGACCCAGACGCAGTGGGCCGCAATGGCGCGCGTGTCAAAGACATGGTGGCAGTCGAGCACCTGCGCGGGTGTCAGGCCGTTTCGCTCGAGGCACTGCTCATGCTCGGCCTTCGTCTCGGACAGGTGGACATGCATGCCGACCTTCTCGTTGATGGCAAATTCGCTCAGCGCGTCCCAAAGGCGGTAGTCCGAGGTATATTCGCCGTGCACGGAGGCCTCGACGCGGATGCGGCCGTTGTCATAGCCGTCCCACTTTTCCTTCAGGGCGACAAGCTCGCGGCAGGCGGGGTGCGTTTCAAAGTCGAAGTCCTCGCCGAACAGTGTCGCGCCGCGGGCAATGTTGGCCTTGATGCCGGACTCGGCCACGGCCTCGGCGATCTCGTCGCAGAAGTTATACATATCCGAGATGGATGTCGTGCCGAAGCGGACGCACTCTGCAATGGACAGCAGAGCGGCTGCCTTGGCGCTGCGGCCGTCGAGCCGGTCCTCATGCGGGAAGATATAGTCGTTGAGCCAGCTCGAAAGCTCGACATCGTCGGCATAGCCGCGCAGCACGGACATCGGCAGATGCGTGTGGCAGTTGATCAGGCCGGGCATGAGCACCATGCCCTCACCTGGAACAAGGCGCTTTGTCTTCTCCTTGGGGGCCTCGCGTGCGAGATAGCTGATCTTGCCGTCCGTCACGCCGAGGTAGGCATCAAAGTAGACGTGCATGGCCTCGTCCATGGTCACGATCGTCACATTGGAAAATAAAGTGTCCATAAATTTCCTTTCCGTGCCTCACAGCAGGCGGAACGCCGCGTCCTTCTGAGCCAGAACGTCGTCGATGCGCTCGAGATACTGCTGCGGGAATTTGGGATTGTGGAAGCGCTCCAGACGGCCGTCGGGCAGGTTGATCTTCGTCATCGCCCCGCCGCCGAGCGACACGATGGAATGCATCTCCTCCATCATATAGATGTTGTAAAGTCCGGCCGTTCCCGGGCGGCACCAGCCGATGTTCTCAAAGCTGCCGGACATGTATTTCTGCCGGTAGAGATAGTAGGGCGTGTAGCCCGCTGCGCGGAGCGAGGTCTCCGCTCCGGCCAGCATCTGCGCCACGGCGTCCGCCGAGGGGAGCTCCATCCGCCCGGCATAGAGGTCCGCGCCCTTTTTGAGGGCCAGCGTGTGGACGGTCACATTCTCCGGGGCCAGCGCCAGCACCTGCCGCAGCGAATCGGCAAACGACCCGGGGTCATCGCCGGGCAGGCCCGCGATAAGGTCCATATTCACAGCGTCATAGCCCGCTGCGCGCGCCGCCTCATAGGCGGCCGCGGTCTGCGCCGCGGTGTGGCGGCGGCCGACCCGCGCAAGGACGGCGTCGTTCATGGTCTGGGGGTTGATGCTCATGCGGCCGCAGCCCATGGACGCGATCGTTTCGAGCTTTTCGGCATCGAGCGTGTCCGGGCGGCCGCCTTCCACCGTATATTCTACCAGCTCTGTCAAGTCAATATGTGTCCGCAGCGCCTCCATGAGCCTGCGCAGCTGGGCCGACGAGAGCGTCGTGGGCGTGCCGCCGCCGATATACAGCGTGCGGACCGTCCGGCCGGACGCACGCAGCAGGTCGCCCGTGTGGGCGATCTCACGCACCAGCGCGTCAAGATACGGCTCCAGCAGGCCGGAAAAGCGCTCGATGGACGAGCTGACGAAGCTGCAGTAGGCGCAGCGTGTCGGGCAGAACGGGATGCCGACATAGACGGACACGTCCTGCGGCCGCAGCAGCTGCGCTGCCTGTACCGTGGCCTCCGAGGCCTCGACGCACAGGCGGCTGCGCTCCGGCGAGACATGGTAGCGCGTGCGCAGGAGCTTTTCCGCCTCGGCGGGCGTTTTGCCCTCCAGCAGGGCGCGCGTCGTGAGCTTCGTCGGGCGGACGCCGGACAGACTGCCCCAGGCGGGCGGCTCGCGCAGGCACATGGCCGCCTCATAATAGGTATTTTGCAGCAGACGGCGGCGCGCAGGCACATCGGCCTCTGCCGCGCGCAGGCGGCGGCAGGCGCGGCCCGTTTTGCCGTGCAGCGTGATCTCGGCCGTGGCCGTGAGCCAGACCGCCCCGGTGTGCAGGGTCGAAACGGCTCCGTCCCCGGAGAATGGCTCCGCTGCAGGCTCCATCGGTTCCTCCGGGAAGAGGGCGAGCTGGAGCTGCTCGACGGCATAGCGGTCGTCGTGGCCGCGCAGGAGCAGCTTCATGCCATCGCCTCCCGCAGATAGGGATTGTCCGCGCGCTCGGCGTCCAGCGTCGTGGCAGGGCCGTGGCCGGGCAGGACGGCATAGTTGCCGGGCAGCTCCGCCAGCCGCTTCAGGCTCGCGCCCATCTGTGCCGGAACACCGCCTGCCAGATCGACACGGCCGCAGGAGCCTGCAAAGAGTGTGTCGCCGGAGAACAGGACGTTCTCGCACAGCAGGCACACGGAGCCGGGCGTGTGGCCCGGCGTCTCCAGCACGGTAAAGCGCAGGCTTCCGACCTCGACAGTGTCACCGTCGGCATAGGTGTCGGTGTAATACAGCGGCCCGGCCGTCAGGCGCTCGGGCAGGACCGTGTCCGCCTCGCACAGCCAGACGGGGCAGCGCGCCGCCTCCGCCACGCCGCGCACGCCGCCGACATGGTCAAAATGGCCGTGCGTCAGCAGAACAGCGCGGATGGTCAGGCCATAGCGCTGCACTGCCTCCAGCACGCGCTCTGGCGTATAGCCGGGATCGATGACAGCGCAGACGCCGTCGTCATCCGCAGCGAGATAGCAATTGGTCTGGTAGCTGCCCAGCATCAGGGAATAGACCTTCATGGGATTCTCCTTTTCAGTCATCGGACAAACGCATAGGGGACCCCCAGCGCGCCGGAATAGGGAACCTCTGATTAAATTGCAAGAGCGGTCAGCGAGGGATTTTGTTCCAAATTGAGGTTTGGAAATTGCAGGAAT
>NZ_JBBMFF010000247.1:0-4997 GCF_040096185.1 Faecousia intestinalis
TCAGTCACCTTCGGTGACAGCTCTCCCAGAGGGAGAGCCAAGGTCGCTTCGCTCCTCGGAATGACACGTCAGGGTGGTGCGGCAGTGGGAACAGCGCATTGCATCGAATTCGCAATCCTTTTGCCGCTTCGCGGACGGGAGCGGCATGCCGCTCCCCTACGGGTGCAATCGGAGCATGCCGCCTTACAGCATCTTCTTCAGATACTGGCCCGTGAACGACGCCGGGCAGGCGGCAATGTCCTCCGGGGTGCCGGTGGCGACGATCGTGCCGCCTCCGTCTCCGCCCTCGGGGCCGAGGTCGATGATATGGTCGGCGCATTTGATGACGTCGAGGTTGTGCTCGATGACGAGCACGGTGTTTCCGGCGTCCACGAGCTTCTGCAGCACGTCGAGCAGCTTCTGCACGTCGTACATGTGCAGGCCCGTCGTCGGCTCGTCGAGGATATACATCGTGCGGCCCGTGGCGCGGCGCGCCAGCTCCGTTGCGAGCTTCACACGCTGGGCCTCGCCGCCGGAGAGCGTCGTGGAGCTCTGGCCGAGCTTCACATAGCCGAGGCCGACCTCCACGAGCGTTGCGACCTTGTCGCGGATGCGCGGCAGATTTTCAAAAAAGCCCAGCGCCTCGTCGGCCGTCATTTCCAACACGTCCGCAATGGACTTGCCGCGGTAGCGCACCTCGAGCGTCTCGCGGTTGTAGCGCGCGCCGTGGCACACGTCGCACGGGACGTAGACGTCCGGCAGGAAGTGCATTTCGATCTTCACAAGGCCGTCGCCGCTGCAGGCCTCGCAGCGGCCGCCCTTGACGTTGAAGGAGAAGCGGCCGGGGCCGTAGCCGCGGGCCTTTGCGTCAGCCGTGGCGGCGAACAGGTCGCGGATGTCGGCAAACAGGCCCGTATAGGTCGCGGGGTTCGAGCGCGGCGTGCGGCCGATGGGGCTCTGGTCGATGACGATTGCCTTGTCGAGGTTCTCGATGCCCTCGAAGCGGTCATGCCTGCCGGGGCGGACGCGCGCACGGTTCAGCACGGACGAGAGCTTTTTGCTGATGATCTCGTTGACGAGTGACGACTTGCCCGAGCCGGACACGCCCGTCACGCACGTCAGCGTGCCCAGCGGGATGCTGACGTCCACATTGCGCAGGTTGTTCTCGCGGCAGCCGAACACGCGCAGGAAATTCCCGTTCCCCGCGCGCCGCTGCGCCGGGACGGCGATGCGCCGCTTACCGGAGAGATACTGGCCCGTGATGCTGTCGGGCGCGTTCATGATGTCCTGCAGCGTGCCCTGCGCCATGATCTGCCCGCCGTGCACGCCCGCGCCGGGGCCGACGTCCACGATATAGTCTGCCGCGCGGATCGTGTCCTCATCGTGCTCGACGACGATGAGCGTGTTGCCGAGGTCGCGCAGGCGGCGCAGCGTGTCGAGCAGCTTGTCGTTGTCGCGCTGGTGCAGGCCGATGCTCGGCTCGTCGAGGATATAGAGCACGCCCATCAGCGACGAGCCGATCTGCGTGGCAAGGCGGATGCGCTGGGCCTCGCCGCCGGAGAGCGTCGCGGCCGCGCGGGACAGCGTCAGGTACCGCAGGCCCACGCTCTGCAGGAAGCCGAGGCGGGCGCGGATCTCGCGCAGGATCTGCTCGGCGATGACGGCCTGCGCGCCCTCTAGCCGCAGATCGTTCACGAATGCCAGCTCGCGGTCGACTGGCATGTCGCAGAATTCCGTGATGGACAGGCCGCCGACGGTCACGGCGCGGGAGATATCGGACAGGCGGCTGCCATGGCAGTGCGGGCAGGGGGAGGCGGACATCGTCTCCTCCAGCTCCTTGCGCATGGCCTCGGACTGCGTCTCGCGCACGCGGCGCTCGATGTTCGGGATGATGCCCTCAAACGCCTGCTCCAGCGTTCCGCGGCTGCTGCCGCGGTCGTAGTGCAGCGTGAGCTTTTCCCCGTGCGTGCCGTAGAGGATGACGTCCATGGCCTCCTTCGAGAGGCTGGAGATCGGCGCGTGCAGGTCGAAGTGATATTTCTGCGACAGGGCGTCGAAGTACATCCGCGCGATGGAGTCGCTGCGGATATTGCCCCAGCCGCTGGCCTGGATGCCGCCGTCGTAGATGGAGAGCGACGGGTCCGGGATGATGATGGCGGGGTCGACCTTCAAAAGGAAGCCGAGGCCGCTGCACTCCGGGCACGCACCCATGGGATTGTTGAACGAGAACATGCGCGGCGAAAGCTCCGGCATGGAGATGCCGCACTCGTCGCAGGCGTAGTTGCGGGAGAACAGCGTCTCCTCCCCGGTGTCCGGCTGCTGGATGACGACGAGCCCGCCGCCGTGCTCCAGAGCGGTCTCGACGGAATCCGTCAGGCGGCGCATCAGGTCGCCGCGCAGCACGAGGCGGTCGACCACCAGCTCGATGGTGTGCTTTTTGTTCTTCTCGAGTGTGATCTCCTCGCTCAGGTCATAGAGGATGCCGTCCACGCGCACGCGGGAGAAGCCGCTCTTCCGCGCGTCTGCCAGCAGCTTGACGTGCTCGCCCTTCTTGCCGCGCACGACCGGGGCCAGCACCTGAAAGCGCGTGCCCTCCGGCAGGGCCAGCACCTTGTCGACGATCTGGTCAACGGTCTGGCGGCGGATCTCGCGGCCGCAGCGCGGGCAGTGCGGCGTTCCGGCGCGCGCCCACAGCAGGCGCAGGTAGTCGTAAATCTCCGTCACCGTGCCCACGGTCGAGCGTGGGTTGCGGGACGTCGTCTTCTGGTCGATGGAAATGGCGGGGGACAGGCCTTCGATCACGTCCACGTCGGGCTTGTCCATCTGGCCCAGGAACTGCCGCGCATAGGCCGAAAGCGAGTCGACATAGCGCCGCCGCCCCTCGGCATAGATCGTGTCGAACGCGAGCGACGATTTGCCGGAGCCGGAAAGCCCCGTGAATACGCACAGCGCGTCGCGCGGGATCTCCACATCCACATTTTTCAGGTTGTTTTCGCGCGCACCGCGCACGAGGATGGAATTTCGCATAGCTGCCTCCTGCCGTTGATTTCTCTGAAGTCTTATTATACCACGCTGTCCGGATCGCAGCAACGAAAATTTATAAACAAATGTACGATTTTTCACCGACCGCCCGTGCCATTGTAGGGGAGGGGACAGCCGGGCCCGGCGCTGCACCAGCAGCCCGTACAAGCCACCGTTAAAATGGGGATGGCCCCCGATTTGTCATTGCGAGGAGGCGCAGCCGACGTGGCAATCTCGCAGAACCCGGCCGAATCGCGAGAAAGCGATCGGCGAAAACGCAACTGCCTCTCCGAGATTGCACCCCAAGGGCACTTCCTCGCGCTTCGCGCTCAGGGCGCCACGTCAGGGAAGTGCGAGTTGCATCAGCGCTCTCCCCTACAACATCCTGTCGAAAAAATCAAAAATCGCCATCAATCCGGATTTTTCCGGTCCAATTTCTCCTTTTCGGTTGCTTTCGCAGAAAAAATCCGTTATGATGGAAGGTAGAATCTGCAATTGCATTTTTCACGGCCGTTTCTGCCGCTGCCCGGCGCTTTTTCCGGTGCATAACGCAGCCGCGTCCGGTTAAAACAAACGAAAAACAAGGGACACGGGCTTTCGCCCGGCAGACTGTCAAAAAAACTGCCAAGCCAAAAGCTTCGGAGGGAAGAAAAGTGTGAAAGGAAACCGTCAGGGTGTCCTTTCGCGTCCAATCACCCGCCGCAGCGGCAGAATTGCAAAATAAGATACAACAAAATTCTATTTTGCAATTCTGAAAGCAGCTTGGCGAAAAGCCCGAAGGGATTTTTTGACAAGCTGACGGGCTTTCGCCCGGCCCCTACCGGCCTCTGCCTGCATGCCGGAGAGGAGGGCTTTTCTTGGAAGAAGATGATCTGTTATGGGTCCTGGGGGCCTTCCCCCAACCCGTTTTTCTGACGGACGGCGAGACCGTCCAATGGCGCAACGCCGCGGCGTCCGCCGTGCTCGATCCGGGCGCGTCCCTGCAGCCCATGCTGCAGGGCACGGCGTTCGGCCTGTGGTCGCGCAGGGGCACGCTGCGCCTGAGCCTGCCGTTCGGCGGGGCGCTGTGCGATTTTTCCGTCCGCGTGATGCAGCGGGGCCTGCTGTTTCTGGCCGACGCTCCGCACGAGCCGTCCGCGGCGGCCGGGGCGGCGCTCAAGGCCTCGGCCATTCTCCGCCGTCCGCTGCAGAATGTCATGACGGCGGCGCGCGAGCTGTTCGACCGCGTGGAGGACCTCGAGGAACCGGCGGCCACGGCCGTCTCCTCCGAGCTGAACCGCGGGCTGTATCAGCTCCTGCGCCTGTGCGGCCAGCTCACCACGGGCGGCGAGCTGCTGGCCGGCACCTGCAAGCCGGAGCGGCACCGCGTGGACCTGACGGCCCTGCTGGACGGCATCGCGGACGATGTCGCCCCGCTGCTCGAGCGCGCCGGGCGGCGCTTTGTCTACCGCGGCCTGCCGGCCGCCGTCACCGCCGATGCGGATGCCCAGCTTGTGGAGCGCGCGGTGTATAACCTGCTGTCCAACGCGCTGGCCTTTACCCCGGCGGGCGGCGAGATCTGCCTGAGCCTTGAGCGGCGCGAGCAGTCGCTGCTCATCCGCGTGACGGATACGGGCGAGGGCTTCCCGGAGAGCGTGCTCGGCACGCTGTTCGACCGCTACAGCCTCATCCCCGTCGGCGACCCGCGCTGGGGCACCGGCTATGGCCTGCCCATGGTCCGCGAGATCGCCCGCCTGCACGGCGGCACGCTCATGGCGGCCAATGTCCCGACCGGCGGCGCGGACGTGATGTTCACGCTCTCGCTCGTGCGCCGGCCCGCAGCCGTCCGCACCGCGCAGCAGCGCTTCGATTACCTCAGCGGCTACCGCCATGCCCTCGTCGAGCTGTCCGACAGCCTCTCCGCGTCGCTGTACGACCCCGCAACGGTGTCCTGATCAGCAGACTGCCGATGGCGCATTGCAGGGGAGCGGCACGCCGCTCCCGGCGCAGAGCTGCCG
>NZ_JBBMFF010000248.1:0-81617 GCF_040096185.1 Faecousia intestinalis
GCAGCGTGCGTCAGCACGATGCGAGTGTGCGTAGCACACGGGATTCCTGATTAAATGTTTTAATCAGGAATCAGTATGAAATGCCATAACCCGTAAATAGCCAAAGCCCGCTGCAGGGTTCCCTGCAGCGGGTTCATTTTTGGCAGCTAGAAAAAGGCGCGCCGCTGATACCTCGGTATCCGACCGGCGTGCCTTTTTTGGTGCCGCTGACCGGGGTCGAACCGGTACGCTTTTTAGGGCGAGGGATTTTAAGTCCCTTGTGTCTGCCTATTCCACCACAGCGGCATATCTGCATTCTGAAACAAAGATATTTTATCATTTTGAGCCGCTCCCGTCAAGCCCCGCGTGCCGCCGGGGGAAAATTACGCGAAACAGCGGCAGAGGCTGGTGGGACTTCGTCAAACTGCCGAACAAATGTACAGAAAAACGTCATATGATTGTTGAATTATGCCGAAATATGAGATATAATGAAGGAAAGATTAGTGGGCTTTGCGGATATTTGAAAAAAGAGAGAAAAATGTTGAATTTTTTGGGCAGAGTCCAATTTATTGGACAGCGGATGATGTATGATGAGAGCAGATAAGCGAAAGGCAGGTGAGGGGCATGGAATTCTATGCGCACAAGCGCGAGATGCCGGACGGAGCGATCGTCACGCAGACGGTGCGGGAGCATTTGGTAGGAACGGCGCAGCGGGCCGCGCAGTGCCTGCGGCAGGTCGGCCTGGAGCATGCGGGCTATCTGGCAGGGCTGCTCCACGATTTAGGTAAATACACAGAGGCTTTCCAGCAGTATCTGGACGAGGGAGACAGCACGAAGCGCGGCAGCGTGATCCACACGTTTCAGGGCTGCCGTTACCTGATGGAGCAATACCATCGCGGGGACATCCAAACCATTTCCTGTGCAGAGCTGCTTGCCTTTGCAGTCGGTGCGCACCACGGATTATTCGACTGCGTGGACCAAATGCGGCGCATCGGCCTGCAATATCGCGCCGAAAAGCAGGACATCTCCTATGAGGAAGCGGTCGCTGCCTTCCGGCAGGAAATACCGACTGAGGAGATCGAAACACTTTTTGCAGCGGCTTCGGAGGAGATCAACGAAGTCATTGGTCGCATGGACAGGACCTATGATAACGATCGCGAGTACGCTTTTGAAACAGGCCTGCTCGCAAGGCTGCTCCTGTCCGCAGTGATCGAGGGAGACCGCTGCGACACGGCGGCCTTCCAGATCGATGCACATCCGCGAGTTTGGCCGGAGGATATGGCTCCAATCTGGAAAGATCGATTGGAATATCTGGAAGAAAAGCTGCAGGGATTCCCATGCGGCACGCCGGTGGAAAAAGCCCGGCATGCGATCTCAGATCAGTGCCGTGTGTTCGCCGAAAACAAGCCGGGGATCTATCGGCTGAATGTCCCGACGGGCGGCGGCAAGACGCTCAGCTCCCTGCGGTATGCGCTGGCGCATGCAATGTATTTCCGGAAAAGCCGGTTGATCTTCACTTCTCCGCTGCTGTCGATCCTGGAACAGAATGCAGCCGTCATCCATCAGTATGTCGGCGACGACAGCCTGATCCTGGAGCATCATTCCAACGTTGTGCAGACAGAGCCTGCGCAGGGCGAGCTGGACGAGCGGGAGCTTCTGGTGCAAAGCTGGAATGCGCCGATCATCATCACGACACTGGTCCAACTGCTGAACACACTGTTCGATGGAAGAACGACGGCGATCCGTCGCTTTCAGGCTCTCTGCAGCAGTGTGATCGTTATTGATGAGGTGCAGACCGTGCCCGTCAAGATGCTGACCCTGTTTAACCTTGCGATCCGGTTTCTGAGCGAGCAGTGCGGCGCAACGATCGTGCTGTGCTCAGCAACGCAGCCAGAGCTGAAGGACGCTGCCCACCCGCTGCCGGTACAGCCGCAGGAGATCGTGCCGTGGGATGCAGAACTCTGGGCAGCCTTCCGCCGGACGGAGCTGCACGGCTTGCCGGACCGTCGTCTGGAGGAGCTCCCGGAGCTGATCCGTGAGAAAATGGAGGAGACCGAAAGCCTGCTTGTCGTGTGCAACAAGAAAAACGAGGCGGCCTATCTGCTGGAAGAGACGCGCTCGCCGGACTATCGCAGCTTCCACCTGTCGGCCGGAATGTGTATGCAGCACCGTCGGGTGGTGCTGGTGTCCCTGCAGAAAGCGCTTGCGCAGCGCGAAAGGGTCCTTTGCGTTGCCACGCAGGTGATCGAGGCGGGTGTAGACATCTCCTTCGATGCCGTTCTGCGCCTGACGGCTGGTATGGACAGCATCGTGCAGGCGGCCGGACGGTGCAATCGCGGCGGCGCATCGAGTGCGCCGCGCCCGGTGTATGCCGTGAACTGCGCCGATGAAACGCTGGGGCATCTGCGGGATATCCAACGGGGCAAGACCGCAACGCTTGAATTGCTGGAGGCGTTCCGCACGGAACCGGAGCGCTTTGCAGGCGACCTGTTTTCCGCTGACGCGATCCGCTATTACTATCGAGCTTTGTATCGCGACATGGCGGAGGAAGCGCAGGACTATCCGGTTGACCAGCTGGGAACGACACTCTTTGACCTGATGGGGAGCAATGAAAAATATGCCGATGAGGACTGTACCGATGTCGAGGGCTTCGTCCTGTGGCAGGCACTGAAAACCGCAGGGCAGGAATTCTCCGTATTTGACGAGAACACGACGGATGTGATCGTCCCGTATGGCAGGGGAAAGCAGCTCATCACAGAACTGTGCTCCGAACGGTGCAGAGTGGACCCGGCATATCGTGCCGCGCTGCTGAAAGAGGCAAACGGCTTCACGGTGAGCCTGTATTCCCATCAGAAAAAACGGCTGGAACAGGAAAACGCGCTGTTTCCCGCCTGCGGCGGCTGTGTCTGGGTTCTGGCGGACGGCTTTTATGATGATACGGTCGGACTCATTCGCGACCAGAAAAAACAGGGATTTATGGAGGTGTAAGCAGCTTGAAAAACACAAGGTACGACAACATCGTGGAGTTTCAGGTAACGGGGGACTATGCCCTGTTCTCGGACCCCATCCTGCGTGTCGGCGGAGAAAAGTGCAGCTATCAGGTGCCGACCTATGAGGCGCTCAAGGGCATCCTGCAGTCTGTCTATTGGAAGCCGACGATCATCTGGGTCATCGATGCCGTGCGCGTGATGCATCCTATCCAGATGGAGACAAAGGGAATCCGCCCGATCAAGTATTCGGGAGGAAATGATCTCAGCTACTATACTTATCTGAAAGACTGCTGCTATCAGGTCCGCGCCCATTTTGAATGGAACGAGAACCGGCCGGAGCTGGCGGCGGACCGCAATGAGAACAAGCACCATGAGATCGCAAAGAAGATGATCCGCAAAGGAGGACGCCGGGACATCTTCTTGGGAACGCGGGAATGTCAGGGCTATGTGGAGCCGTGCGTCTTCGGCGAGGGGACGGGCGCTTATGATGAAACGCCGGAGCTTGCCTTTGGCCTGATGTACCATGGCATCACTTATGCCGATGAGGCCTATTCCGAGGAGACCAGCGGGAAAATGACCGTCCGCTTCTGGAATCCGGTGATGAAGCGCGGCGTGATCACGTTCCTGCCGCCGGAGCAGTGCCCGCAGTATAAAACGATCGGTCCAATGAATATCAAGCCCTTCGGGGAGAAACTGAACAATTTCTCCGGCCTGCAGGAATTTGAGGAGGGAACATAATGGGACTGCTGCAGCGAGCTATCGAGACGTATGATGCCAATACTGCCCTGATCGGCGTGTACCGGGACGGGCATGAGCCGCTTGCGCCGATCGGCCACATTCTGACAAGCGCAAACATTGAGATCACATTGAATGCACAGGGAGAGTTCCTTTCTGCGCGAAAGGTTAATAATAAGGAGGAACCCAAAATTCTGATCCCGGTGACGGAGGAATCCAGCGGCCGCACCAGTGGACTTGCGGCGCATCCCCTCTGTGATCAGCTGAAGTATGTTGCCAACACGAACAAAGAGGCACACGAGCTTTATCTTACTGCACTGCGAAAATGGGAAAGATCTGCATATGCGCATCCGTTTCTCACCGCGATTTCCACGTATGTTAGGAACGGCTCGGTTCTTAAGGACCTTACGAAATGCGGTGTCCTTGCTTTGGAAAAAGGCGGAGGCTATGATGAAAAACAGATGATCTGCTGGCGCGTATTGGGCATTCCCACAGAGGAACCTGCCTGCTGGAAGAACCGGAATCTCTTCTCTGCGTTCGAATCCTATTATTGCAGCCAGCTGGCAACGCGGGATATGGCTTTGTGTATGCTGGAAGGAAAAACAGAACCCATAGCTTTGCAGCATCCCAAGGGCATCATCCCGGTGAATGGGAATGCAAAGCTGATCTCGGCCAATGATTCAAGTGGCTTTACCTATCGGGGACGCTTTTTGGATGATGGCCAGGCAGCTACGGTCGGCTATATCGCTTCGCAGAAAGCGCACAATGCGCTGCGCTGGCTGGCGTCCGAACAGGGGGTTCGGGAGTTTTCCGGAAAACGGATATTCCTCTGCTGGAACCCTGCCGGAAAAACGCTCCCAAGACCGATGCGGCGGATGCGGGACGCAGATGCTGCGCCGCTCCGGAAGCCGAGCGATTATCAAGAACAGTTAAAAAGTACGCTGCTGAGCTTCCGAAAGGATCACCAGCTGCAGGACACGGACTGCGCCGTTCTGGTAAGCTTTGATGCTGCGACGACCGGCCGCCTTGCGGTAACCTATTACAACGAGATCACGCTCAAGACCTTTCTGGAGCGGATACACGATTGGGATGCGCATTGCTGCTGGTTAGCAGGGAATTACGGAATACAGGCTCCTAATTTGCTTCAACTCGTGGATTGTGCTTTTGGTACCCAGCGAAATAACTTTTTGGAAACAGACGATCGCATCCAGCGTCAGCACCTGCAGCGACTGCTGAACTGCAAAATGAACGGTGGGATCTTCCCACTGGATATTCTGAAAGCATTGACGCAGCGGGCGTCTTCCCCGCTGGCCTATGATGTTTTGAACTGGAGAAAAATCGTGCATGCAGCCTGTGCTGTTCTCCAGAAATATCGGTATGACACAAAACAGGGAGGTAATGAAATGGCTTGGGAACTGGACACAAATAACCGCAGCTTCCAATATGGCAGGCTGCTGGCTGTGATGGAACGTGCGGAGATGGACTACTACACAAAGACAAACGAAAACAGGCAGACAAATGCCATCAAATTTATGAGTGAGTTCCGAAGACGGCCGTTCACCGTGTTTGAGCGGGTCAACCGTCAGCTGGAGCGCGCGTATCTCGATCGCATCGATGCATGGCAGGTCAGACGCTATAAACAGCTTGTGGGGGAAATTATCAACATTCTGCGTGGATTCCCGGAGAACGAGCTGAACCGGCAGCTGGAGGATCTGTATCTCATGGGCTATGAGCTGCAGCGAAATGCCTTTTTCACCAAAAACGACACAACAAATCATACAGAGGAGGAATAAAACATGGCAGCACTGAAGAATAAGATCGATTTTGTGGCACTGATCTCGGTAACGAACGCAAACGGAAACGGAGACCCACTGAACGGCAACCGTCCCCGGACGGATTATAACGGCATGGGTGAGATCTCGGACGTGTGCATTAAGCGGAAGCTCCGGAACCGGATGCAGGACATGGGCAATGCGATTTTCGTACAGTCTGAGGACCGCTGCGACGACGGCTTCAAAAGCCTGAGTGATCGCGCGACGGCTGCGACCAAGGGGATCAAGGAGAAAGAGACCTATGCACAGACTGCGTGCGAAAAGTGGATGGATGTACGGAGCTTCGGACAGGTTTTCGCATTCAAGAGCAATGACAAGAGCGGTGTCTCCGTCGGCGTCCGCGGACCTGTTTCGATTCATCAGGCAGTCAGCATCTCTCCGGTCGAGATCGAAGAGATGCAGATCACCAAGAGCGTCAACGGCGAAACGGGCGAGAAGCGCTCGTCGGATACCATGGGTACGAAGCATTTTGTCAGATTTGGATTCTATGAGATCAAGGGCGCGATCAACGTGCAGTTGGCGGAAAAGACCGGCTTCTCGCAGGAGGATGCAGCTGTTGTGAAGGAATGCCTCCGCACGCTCTTCGCGAACGATGCCTCCGCCGCGCGGCCGGAGGGCTCCATGGAGGTCGTAAAGCTCTTCTGGTGGGAACATAACTGCAAGGAGGGACAGTATTCGTCCGCAAAGGTGCATCGAAGCGTCCATGTCACGCCCAAGAATCCGGAAGGGATCCCGACATGTGTGGACGACTATGAGATCACGCTCGATGAGCTGCCCGGCCTTGTTCCGGAGATCATAGATGGCGTATAACGAGGACGAGTATCTCCAGCTTTCCGGGATCCAGCATTTCCGGTTCTGCCGCAGACAGTGGGCTTTGATCCATATCGAAAATCTGTGGGCGGAGAATGTCAGGACCGTGGACGGGGAGCTTATGCACGAACGGGCGCACGACTCCGGCCTGCGGGAAAAGCGCGCCGGCGTGATCGTGACGCGCGATCTGGCGATCTCGTCTCCGACGCTGGGCGCCTCCGGGGCATGCGATGTCGTGGAGTTCCGAAAGTCGGCTGACGGGATCCCGCTTCCGGGTGAGGAGGGCCGCTTCCGGCCCTATCCGGTCGAGTACAAGCACGGCTCGCCGCGGGAAGACCTGGCCAATGAGCTGCAGCTCTGCGGGCAGGCGATGTGTCTGGAAGAAATGCTTTGCTGCGATATCCAAAAGGGCGCGCTGTATTTCGGCGAAATGCGGCACCGGATCGAGGTAGAGTTCACGCCGGAGCTGCGCCGGGAGGTGGTGGATACCATGAAGGAAATGCACAGCCTCTACCGGCGCGGCCATACGCCGAAGGTGAAGCCGACGAAGTCCTGCAATGCCTGTTCCCTGAAAGACCTGTGCCTGCCGAGAATGTCGCGCTGCGGTTCCGTGAAAAGCTACCTGCAGAGGCATATGGAGGAAGTGCCATGAGACGATTGCTCAACACTCTGTTTGTCACCTCGGAGGATGCCTATCTGACACTCGACGGCGAAAATATCGTTGTCCGCCGGGAAAAGGAGGAGGCAGGGCGGTTTCCTCTGCACAATCTGGAAGAGATCGTCAGCTTCTCCTATGCCGGGGCTTCGCCCGCTCTGATGGGGGCCTGTACCAAACGCAATATCGGCCTGAGCTTCTGCACGCCGAGCGGCAGATTTCTGGCGCGGACGGCGGGCGTGGAAACCGGGAATGTGCTGCTGCGCAGAGAGCAGTACCGGATAGCGGATGATCCGGCCGCCAGCTGCCAGATCGCAAAGCTCATGATCTGGGGTAAGCTGTATAACGGCCGGTGGAGCATTGAGCGGACCAAGCGCGACCATAAGCTGCGCATCGATGCGGAGCGGTTCGAAAATGCCTCTGCAGCGATCCGCGATATCCTGCCGCAGGTCATGGAGGCGGGTTCACTCGATTCTCTGCGTGGTCTGGAGGGCGCGGCTGCGTCGGTTTACTTTGAGGTATTCGACGATATGATCCTGCGCAGCAAGGAGACGTTCTATTATCGCGGCCGAAACCGGCGGCCGCCGCTGGACAATGTCAATGCAATGCTCTCCTTTTCCTACAGTCTGCTGGCCGGAAGCTGCGCTTCCGCGCTGGAGAGCGTCGGTCTGGATGCCTATGTCGGCTTTCTGCACCGGGATCGTCCCGGCAGAACATCGCTTGCGCTGGACCTTATGGAGGAGCTGCGGCCGTGCATGGCGGACCGGTTCGTGCTGACGCTCATCAACAATCAGGTCATGCGGGCGGAGGATTTTGAAACGGCAGAGAACGGCGCAGTGCTTATGACGGATATGGGCCGCCGAAAAATCCTGAAAAGCTGGCAGGAGCGCAAGCAGGAGACGATAACGCATCCCTATCTGGGAGAAAAGCTCCCGTGGGGACTGGTTCCCTACATGCAGGCCCTGCTGCTGGCGCGGTATCTGCGCCGCGATCTGGATGCCTATCCGCCGTTTCTCTGGAAGTGAGCCTATGCTGGTTCTGATCTCTTATGATGTGAACACACAGGATGCGGCAGGAAGGAGGCGGCTCCGCCTGATTGCAAAGCAATGCGTGAACTATGGGCAGCGCGTCCAGAATTCCGTGTTCGAGTGCATATTGGATGCTGCGCAGTGCAGGCAGCTTCAGCATAAGCTCTGTTCCCTGATGGACAAGGAGAAGGACAGCCTGCGGTTTTATTATCTGGGCAATCGCTATGAAGCCAAGGTGGAACACTTCGGCATCAATGCCGGCTATCAGCCGGAGGGGGTCCTGATGGTATAAGCGTGCGAACGGGGAGCGAGCAGCGATTCTTCGGAAGGTTCGCACCGAAATTTGTGCACGTTTGGCAGAAAAAATGGCCGCATCAAAGCCAGAAAACCGCTCAATACGGCCAGGGTAAATGCACTTTTTGTGCAATATGCGATGTTTTGCACAGTTTTTTTGTGCAAGATCGCTGTCCCGCCCCGCAAGGGGCGGGTGGATTGAAATCGCCGATTTTTCCCGATAATTCAACATTTTCACGTCCCGCCCCGCAAGGGGCGGGTGGATTGAAATGCGGGGGGGGCGGGCGGCCGCCGTCTCTCGCATGTCCCGCCCCGCAAGGGGCGGGTGGATTGAAATAAGTATTTCGTCACGTTGACTTTTGACAGTACAAGTCCCGCCCCGCAAGGGGCGGGTGGATTGAAATAGGCGTCCTATAATAGCCGGGCTCATAATACCGGTCCCGCCCCGCAAGGGGCGGGTGGATTGAAATAATTCCGGCGGCGTTGATTATGTGGACAGCGGGTCCCGCCCCGCAAGGGGCGGGTGGATTGAAATCTATGGCTTTGTCTGTTATGACGTTTGTGCTTGGGTCCCGCCCCGCAAGGGGCGGGTGGATTGAAATTAGTAAGCAATGTAGTTTTGCCGGAACCTTTTTTGGTCCCGCCCCGCAAGGGGCGGGTGGATTGAAATTTGTAAAGGATGATAGAAGAATGGAGGGTAATACGTCCCGCCCCGCAAGGGGCGGGTGGATTGAAATGATGCTGCTGTTGATTATGTGGATAGCGGCACTGGTCCCGCCCCGCAAGGGGCGGGTGGATTGAAATGGCTGCCTCAAAACGTTGGCACGCACAGTGCGCGTCCCGCCCCGCAAGGGGCGGGTGGATTGAAATGGGTGCTTACAGCCCGCCACGCGCACCGTCCCGGTCCCGCCCCGCAAGGGGCGGGTGGATTGAAATACAGAACAGCAACAAAATCAGCGTTTTGTTGCGGTCCCGCCCCGCAAGGGGCGGGTGGATTGAAATCCCGGCCGGTTGTGCTATCATACTTGTGCGAGGCGTCCCGCCCCGCAAGGGGCGGGTGGATTGAAATGACGCTCCACCGCTTGGACATCCTGTCGATTATGGTCCCGCCCCGCAAGGGGCGGGTGGATTGAAATTGGTCCCAGATAGCAGTCGCGACAGTGGTAAGGGGTCCCGCCCCGCAAGGGGCGGGTGGATTGAAATCCGTGCTCGGTTTTTTGTCCGGGTAGATAATGGGTCCCGCCCCGCAAGGGGCGGGTGGATTGAAATCTGTTCGTCGGCGGCGCAATCGGCATTTTCGGCGTCCCGCCCCGCAAGGGGCGGGTGGATTGAAATGACTCTGTGCATTTACAGGGGGACGTATGATGAGTCCCGCCCCGCAAGGGGCGGGTGGATTGAAATCGTTTGCCGCAGAACGTGGGCACGCACAGTGCGCGTCCCGCCCCGCAAGGGGCGGGTGGATTGAAATGTGTAAAGGATGATAGAAGAAATGGAGGGTAATAGTCCCGCCCCGCAAGGGGCGGGTGGATTGAAATTGGTTCCGGCTGCGGAATCTCCGAAGGGTACTGGTCCCGCCCCGCAAGGGGCGGGTGGATTGAAATTTGGCCCTCTGCTCGGCCACGGCCGCCCGCAGCGTCCCGCCCCGCAAGGGGCGGGTGGATTGAAATTGCGCCTGTGCGTACCCGTTTTTGCACCAGACAGTCCCGCCCCGCAAGGGGCGGGTGGATTGAAATGGTCGCCTCGATATGTGTATCTGATGGTGTGAAGTCCCGCCCCGCAAGGGGCGGGTGGATTGAAATGGTTACCGCAAAACGTTGGCACGCACAGTGCGCGGTCCTGCCCCGCAAGGGGCGGGTGGATTGAAATGTGATAGCGCTGCATCAGCAGCTCGTCCGCCATGTCCCGCCCCGCAAGGGGCGGGTGGATTGAAATTGCCTTACTCGGTTATAATCAAGGTGGCCGGGGTGTCCCGCCCCGCAAGGGGCGGGTGGATTGAAATTGTATTTAATCTGCCATCTCAAAATCTGCGCCCGTCCCGCCCCGCAAGGGGCGGGTGGATTGAAATAAGCTGATCGAAAAGATTTACATGGACTGCGAGGTCCCGCCCCGCAAGGGGCGGGTGGATTGAAATCGACGCTATGCTTAGTCAGTTCCGATATTTCTTGTCCCGCCCCGCAAGGGGCGGGTGGATTGAAATTGGGCCAGTTCGGCCTCCCAGTCCCGCAGGACTGTCCCGCCCCGCGTGGGGCGGGATCACTATCTTTTGGCAGGTTTTTTCCTGCAATGTACGGCACAGAATATCGGAGACGGCGCATTATGAGATTTGGACCGCGGCAGGGATCTGCCGCGGTCCGGAGTCTTACTTCATGCTGCGCTCGTAGGCCTCGATCATTTTCTTGACCATCTGGCCGCCGACGGAGCCGGCCTCACGGGAGGTCAGGTGACCGTTGTAGCCCTGCTTCAGGTTGACGCCGACTTCGTTGGCGGCTTCCATCTTGAACTTGTCCATGGCCTCGCGAGCTTCCGGGATATTGATCTGGTTCGTATTTTTCATTGCGTACATCTCCTTGAAATGTGATTTTGGGTACCGCAGTCATAGCATTGCCCGAAAAAGATCGAATATGCCGGAAGTCTGTCAGGGAATTTCCGGCCGTTCTTCTGAAAATTGGGCGGCGGAAAATGCTGTCAAAAGCAATTGACAAATTCCGGACGGCTCTCTATAATGAATTAAAGTGATGAACAAAGACGCGGCTTGCGCAGCGTTTGCCGCGGCGGGCTGATACTCTGTTTCAGAGCACAAGGATACCGGCAAGACCGGCAGCGATTTCTGCTCGCTGAAAACAGGAGAGTGAATCATGAAAGCAGTACGATTAAAAACGGAATATCTGCAGGACCCTTTGGGCATTGATATTCCGCATCCGCGGCTGTTCTGGACTTGTGAGGACGGGATCACGCAGAGCGCATTCCAGATCCTTGCAGCGACGGATGGCCGTACGGTATGGGACAGCGGGAAGGTGCCCTCCGGCTCCATGCACGCGGATTATCCAAACGCGCTTGCTTCCCGGCAGCGCGTCAGCTGGCGCGTGCGGCTCTGGGATGAGAACGACGATCCCGGCGCGTGGTCGAGCGAGGCCTTTTTCGAAATGGGGCTTCTGAATGCTTCGGACTGGAGCGCCCTGTGGATCGCGGGGGACTATCCCGTCCGTAAAAAGCAGCGCTACCCGGTGGATTGCTTCCGCAAGGTGTTTTCCGCGGGACAGGTTCAAAAGGCCCGGCTGTATCTTACGGCTTGCGGCCTGTATGAGGCGCGGCTCAACGGCCGGCGCGTCGGGGACGCGCTGCTGACGCCCGGCTCCACGGACTACCGCAAGCGCATCCAGTATCAGGTCTACGATGTGACGGACCTGCTGCGGGGCGGCGAAAACGCCATGACCGTCGAGCTGGCGGACGGCTGGTACCGCGGCTCCAACGGCGGCGCAGGGCAGACGAACACCTTCGGCACGCAGACAAAGCTGCTGGCGCAGCTGGAGCTGACGCTGGCGGACGGAACGACGCAGACCGTCTGCAGCGACGGGAGCTGGGCGTGGAGCAATGACGGCCCCATCCGCTTTGCCGACCTCAAGGACGGCGAGATCGTGGATGCAAATCGCGAGCCGTCCTATTCCGGCAGTGTCCGCGTCGTGGAGGAGCATGCGCCGCTGACGGCATCCGACAACGTACCGGTCCTCGAGCGCGAGCGCTTTGCCCCGGTCGAACGGATCACAACGCCGTCCGGCAAGACTGTCCTCAAATATGCGCAGAATCTTTCGGGCTATGTGTCCTTCCGTGTGACGGCACACAAGGGCCAGCGAGTCCACATCACGATGGGCGAAACGCTCGATGACAGCGGCGAACTGACGCTCCGGAACATCCAGTGCATTACCAAAGGAAGACCCTCACCGCTGCAGGAGCTGGATTACACCTGCAGGGAGGGCGTGAACGAATACACGCCGAAATTCTATTACGGCGGCTTCCAGTATGCGCAGGTCGACACGGACGTCGAATTCCGGACAGAGGACTTTACGGCTGTTGCTGTGTACAGCGCCTTTGAGGAAACTTCAAAATTCGAGTGCTCCAATCGCCTGATCAACCAATTTTACCACAACACTCTGTGGTCCCTGAAGAGCAACTCCACCGACGTGCCGACGGACTGCCCGACGCGTGAGCGCATGGGCTGGACGGGCGACAGTCAGGTCTTCTTCAACACGGCGTCCTATCTCACGGACTATGCGGCCTTTGCCCGCAAGCATGTGCGCGACATTTTTGACCGCCAGTGGCGCAGCGGCCGCCTGCCGCAGATCGCGCCGTTTGCAAACGAGTCGCCGAGCATCAACAAAATGAACGGCTCCGTCGGCTGGGCGTGCGCAGGTGTCTATATCCCGTACTATTTCTATCAGAAATACGGCGACGACCGCCTGCTGCGTGCGTATTACGACAACATGCTGCGCTATGCGGACTTTATGATCCGCCGCGCGGGGAAATGGGGCGGGATCTTCGCCAAGCCCATGCATCTTTCCCACAAAAATCGAAAGTATGCTGTTAACTGCGGCAAGTCCTACGGCGAGTGGGCCGAGCCGAATGACGTCATGGCCTTCCACGGGATCGACTTTTTCATTCCGCACCCGGAGGAATCCACGGCCTATACATATTTTACGCTCAAGCGTGTGCTGGAGATCGCCTCGATCCTCGGCAAGCCGGAAACGCCGCAGCTGGCGCGCATCCGGGAATACAGCGAGGGCGCGAAACGCGCCTATCAGGAACTCGTTACGAAGGACGGCTACTCGCTGGATACCGACCGGCAGGCCAAGCTCGTCCGGCCCTTGTATATGGGGCTGCTGACGCCGGAGCAGGAGGCCTTTGCCAGAAAGCGCCTCATTGCCGCGCTGGACCACTATGGCTGGCGTCTCGGGACCGGCTTCCTCTCCACGCCGATGATCCTGGACGTTCTGGCGGGGCTGGATATCAGCTATGCCTACCGTCTGCTGGAAAACGAGGAAATGCCCGGCTGGCTCTTTATGCCGAAGTCCGGCGCAACGACGATCTGGGAGGCCTGGGAGGGCAACCAGAAGGACAAATGGATCGCCTCGCTGAACCACTATTCCAAAGGCGCGGTCTGCGAGTGGCTGATGAACACGATGTGCGGCATCCGGATCACCGGAGAAAACCATGTTACAATTGCACCGAAGCCCGGCGGGGACATCACCTTCGCACGGGCTAGTTATTGGAGCATTTGTGGAAACGTTACGACAAGCTGGGAGCGGACGGAGAACGGCTATCGGCTGACCGTTGGCATCCCTGCGAACACAACGGCGGAGATCCTCCTGCCGGACGGAACGGGCCGGACCGTCGGAGCCGGACAGCATCGGTATGAATGGAAATGAAACGATATTATCTTGCCATCGACATCGGCGCGTCCTCCGGGCGGCACATTGTGGGCTGGCGGGAGGACGGCGAAATCAAAGCAAAAGAGGTCTACCGCTTCCCCAACGGCGTACAGGAGCAGAACGGCCATCTCGTCTGGGACGTGGATGCGCTGCTTTCCCATGTGAAGGCGGGCATCGCGGCGGCGAAGACCGAGTTCCCGGAGATCGTCAGCCTGTCTGTCGATACCTGGGCCGTGGACTATGTGCTGCTGCGCGGCGAGGAAGAAGTCCGTCCCGTCTATGCCTACCGCGACAGCCGCACGGAGGCGGCCATTCCCAAGGTTCACGAAATTCTGCCGTTTGCGGAGCTGTACGCCAAAACCGGCTGCCAGTTCCAGCCGTTCAACAGCATCTACCAGCTCTATGCCGATCAGCTGGCGGGGCGGCTGGAGGGCGTGACGGACTTTCTCATGATCCCCGAATACCTCCTCTGGAAGCTCTGCGGCGTGAAGTCCAGGGAGTACACCAACGCCACTACCACCGGCATGGTAAACGCCGAAACGGGCAAATTTGACCCGGAGATTATTTCTGCGCTCGGTCTGCCGCCCATCTTCCCCAAACTCCAAAAGCCGGGGACGGTGCTGGGCGAGTATGAGGGGATAAAGTGCGTCCTCTGTGCCACCCACGACACAGCCTCAGCGGTGGAGGGTATCCCCATGGAGGAAAACGCGCCCTATATTTCCAGCGGCACATGGTCGCTCTTGGGCGTCAAAACGCCGAAGCCCATTACAAATACCGCCAGCCGTGCCGCCAATTACTCCAACGAGGGCGGCGTGGGCTATAACCGCTATCAGAAGAACATCATGGGCATGTGGCTGGTCAACGAGCTGCAAAAGGAGCTTTGCAGCGGGCTGGGCTTTGCGGAGATCGTGAACGCCGCAAAGGAGAGCCGCTGCGATGCCCTCATCGACGCCAACGCCCCGGAATTTCTGGCTCCCAAGAGTATGAAGGCCGCCTTTGATGTGGCGACCGGCGGAAAGCTCATCAGCATCGGCGACTATTTCCGCTGTGCCTATCGCAGCCTTGCGGAGAGCTATGCCAAAGCTCTTGCAGAACTGGAAGCCAACACAGGAAAGCAATACGACAGGCTCTACATCGTGGGCGGCGGCGCGAAAAATGAGTTTCTCAACCATCTCACCGCCAAGGCCACGGGCAAGCAGGTCATCGCTCTGCCCATCGAGGCCACGGCTCTCGGCAATCTGAAAATTCAAATGGAGGCAGACCTATGAGCTATACGGAAGCAAAAGAAAAATACGCCGCCCTCGGTGTGGATACCGAAGCGGCGCTTACAAAGCTGAAAACCGTGCCGCTGTCTCTGCACTGCTGGCAGGGGGACGATGTACGCGGTTTCGACACCGACCCCACCAAGCCCCTTACCGGCGGCATCCAGACCACCGGCAGCTATCCCGGCCGCGCGAGGACCCCGCAGGAGCCGATGGCGGATATCGAGGAGGTGCTGAAGCTGTGCCCCGGCACGAAGAAGCTGAATCTCCACGCCAGCTATGCTATTTTTGCCGAGGGCGAGTGGGTCGACCGCGATAAGCTGGAGCCGAAGCATTTTGCACCGTGGGTGGACTTCTGCAAAAAGCACGGCCTCGGCGCGGACTTCAACCCGACGTTCTTCTCCCACCCTAAGTGTGATCCGCTGACGCTCAGTTCCCCCAACGAGGAAACCCGCCGCTTCTGGATCGAGCACGGCAGGGCCTGCGTGCGCATCTCGCAGTATCTGGCGGAGGCGCTGGGGCAGGTCTGTACCATGAACATCTGGACGGGCGACGGCTTCAAGGACATTCCCACTGACCGCCTCGGGCCGCGCATGCGCTATAAGGAATCCATCGACGAAATTCTCTCGGAGCCATTTGACTTTACCAAGGTCAAGCCCTGCGTGGAGAGCAAGGTGTTCGGCATCGGCGTGGAGAGCTACACCGTGGGCAGTGCAGAGTTCGCCCTGAGCTACGCCGCCATGAACAGGGATAAGTGCATCCCCCTGATGGACAACGGCCACTATCACCCCACCGAGGTGGTCAGCGACAAAATCCCGGCACTGCTGACCTTCTTCCCGGAGATCGCCCTGCACATCACCCGCCCGGTGCGCTGGGACAGCGATCATGTGGTGCTGTTCGATGATGAAACGAAGGAGCTCTGCAAGGAGATCGTCCGCTGCGGCGGCTTGGACGGCCGGGTGTATCTGGCGCTGGATTACTTCGATGCCTCTGTCAACCGCATCGCCGCGTGGGTCACGGGCTTCCGCAATGTGCAGAAGGCCCTGCTGAACGCCCTGCTGACGCCGGATATGACGGCTGAACAGAACGCGGGTAATTTTACCGATCTGCTCGTTCGGCAGGAGGAACTGAAGACCATGCCCTTCGGCGAGGTCTGGGCAGAGTATTGCCGCCGCTGCGGCGTGCCGGAGGACGGCGCGTGGCTGCCGCTGGTGTGGGCGTATGAAAAGAACATTCTGGAGGCGAGAGCATGAAAAATATTCTGACAGCCCCGTGGATGGTGGAGATGATCCGCACCGTGACGAATATGTACGACCACGGCTGGGACGAGCGCAACGGCGGAAATGTGAGCCTGCTGCTGGAGGAATCGCAGGTCAACGATTATGTGGACGGCGCGGTTCTGCGGGAGATTCCCACGGGCTTTTCCTGTCCAGAGCTGGACGGCAAGTACTTCCTCGTCACCGGCACGGGCAAGTATTTCAAGAATGTCCAGTATGCGCCGGAGATCAATCTCGGCCTCGTGCGTCTGACGGACGGCGGCGAGACGGCGCAGCTTCTGTGGGGCTTTGCGGACGGCGGGAAATTCACGTCCGAATTTCCGGCACACATGATGAGCCATGCCGCACGGCTGAAAATCGACCTGCAGAACCGCGTGGTCATGCACTGCCATCCGGCAAACCTGCTTGCCATGACCTATGTCCACATGCTCGATGAAAAGCAGTTTACCCGCACGCTCTGGCAGATGTGCACGGAGTGCATCGTCGTCTTTCCGGACGGCGTGAATGTGCTGCCGTGGATGCTCTGCGGCACGAACGAGATCGGTGAGGCCACCGCTGAGAAGATGCGCACCGCCCGGCTTGTTGTCTGGGCGCAGCATGGCATCTACGGCGCGGGAAAAGACCTCGACGAGACGTTCGGCCTCATCGAGACCGCCGAAAAGGCGGCAGAGATTTACATGAAGATCGCCCATCTGCCACTGGTAAATACCATTACCGATGACCAGATGCACCAGTTAGAGGCCCACTTCGGCGTGAAGGCAAGAGAGGGCTATCTGTCTTAATTTCAAATTCAAAGATGTGTAACAGAACAGGAAAATGCGCCACCTAAAAGGAAAATCAATGCCCCCCTCAAATTGAGAACTGCCCCCTCCGAACCGAAGTTGCACCCCTTTACACGGTTTCTATCAAAATTAGAGTCATTTGCCATAAGTCCACCGTAATTTTGATAGAATTACGGTGGACTTTTTCTATGCCCAAAAACCGTTTGAAATCAGGCATTTCGGCTGTTTCAGCGCATAAGTGAACCCCGCTGCAGAGCAATTCTGCGGCGGGGTTTTGTGCGTTTTACGGTTTTTGTGGTGACTTTGGCCAAAGTAAGCGTTAAATTTATGGGTATTCGTTGAATTTTAGGGTGTTCGTTAAATCATTGCCTTTTTCGCTAAAATGTACCCCATAAAGTGGACACTCTAATTGTGCGAAACCCAAGGGCTGGGGAATTAAAAAGTTTGAATACCAAACTATAGACAATTTCCTCGCTGCCCACGAAAATGTGCGTCAACTTGGTCGTCTCGTTGATATAGGTTTCAACGGCTCAAAACCAATACTGATTTGCGACTTTCGTTGCATGATGATCTTGTAGGAATTTTTCAAGCTCAGCCAAACAATTAATGTCTCGAAAAGTATTAGAAACGCATTTCAAAGCTTCACTTGGTAATACATTTCTCTCCCCTGAATTGCCTTCACAGCGGTGACAAGAAAGCCAGTGTAAAAGTGTCGGGGTAGTACAATTTTCTTTGTGCTCCGCAACACCAATTTCGAAGTAGTAGTCATTTCTATCCCACTGTGATCCTTGCACGTTAATACAGTAAATTATATCATTATTTCTTTTATACCAGTATTGGCCAACCTTTCGAAATCCCTCTTTCTTAAGCGGACTCCGTATTGCCTCTATAAATTCATTCTTTGTCATAATTAACACCTCATCGTTAATCGTAAAGGACAAGCACACCAGCCCAATCTTCTGCTCCGAGAATATTTAAATACCTATCCAACTGGGCCAACCCTCGACGAACAGCGCGAGGATTATTAGGCTTCAGTTCATATACAATACGATTTACATAGTCTATCCCATCAACACGTGCACCGTTTCCGATGACCTTCTCTTTTATAACGCCAGAGCCATAATCCCACTCTTTGTGCATTTGACGGCCTCGCCTTGCAGCCGCTGTTTCGCCTCCACATTTGTTATGCACCAGCACCCCATTATCGGATACATAATAGGTATGATAGTCCTCGACTTGGAAATTATAAACTTTGACCGGGCTTTCGAGCAGCTCGTGCTGGATTTTTTCGACGACGACATACTCACCGTTGACAAGGACGAGAATGTCGCCCGCGCGGAGGTGCGCTGCATCCGTCCAGCCCTTGACCGGACAATAGAACGGGTGCGTCGGCGTGGCAACAATTTCCTTGTCGCCCACGAAAATGTGCGTCAGCTCGGTCGTCTCGTTGATATAGGTTTCGACGACCGGCTTGAGCGCAACGTCTCCGGTTTCTTCATCCCACGCCCAAACAAGATCTCCCGCTTTGATTTTCTCAATTGCAACATACCCTGTTGCTGTAGCAACCAGCGTTCCGGCGACAAAGCATGAGCCATATCTTAGATGGTTCGCATAGCCGCTCAGGCCGCCTTGTATTGCACCGGTGATTGCGCCGGTAAGAGCGCCGTCTCCCATGCCCTCCAGTGCAGCCTGCCCGGCGCCTTTCCAGCTTCCGGTTATTATTTAGATAATAATTCTGCTTTAATAAAGTGGGTTGAGAGTAACAAAATCAGCATCACCACCGCCCAAATCCAAGTGCGCTCGAATCCATTAGAAATACCAAACGAAGACAGTAATTGTTTATATTTGACAGGCCCAATGATTTCATATACAACACCAAGCACCCCGCAGAGCAGCGTACCGCAAAACGACAAAATGTGCACGATTTGGACACCTGTTTTGATTACGTCTTTCATTTGAGTTGATATCCCCTTGATTTTGCTCTTTCCACTTTTTATTCGGTAGCTGACAGCACACTTGCCACCAAGTGAGGAAGTTCCAAAAGATTTTGAGCTATTAGTTGTGAATGCAAGCAAAGCATGGCTGCAAGGCATTATACCGCACACTGCATCTTTTGTAAAATGATAAGGCAGCGATTGTGTCGCAGATGCCTTGCAGCCGGCCAATGTTAAATAAATATTGTTTAATTTTCTGCTAGGCAGATAGGAAAGAGTTGGAGTCAATAATACCTAGGGCAGCCATTTTTGAAAGAAACTCTTGCTTTTTAACAGGATATACATTTGGAGCATCTTTCATTATTGACTCCTCATAAAAGTTAATAAATGTAAATGAATACGGATGGAATACAATGCAGTACATAAGAGGCGAAATATGCTTCGGTTTTTTAAACCTGCGTGGAGAAAGTATTACGGTGCCCTTATACTGTAGGCGCAGGCCCAGCTGATTTTGATATGATTCGTAATATATTGACATGGAATCCCAGGGATAAAATTTGATTTTGTGAAATAATGAGATAGTTACACCGCTTGGACCTATTGCAATTTTACGAAAAACAGCAATATACCACCTTATGCAGAAGATGGATCCTATAATCCAAACAAGCAGCCCCATGCAGACTGCGCTGGTTAGGCCATTGTTCTCAGAAACAAAAAGTCCCCCGATGAGTGATAACAGTATATAGGAAAATATAATAAAAACTATATTCCCTTTGTCGGATTTTATTATCATGTATTCACCGTCAGTACAAGCACATGGTATACCCTGTACGTTTGTTTCCGCGTTTTTGCGTGTTACGAGAACGAGTCGTACTGGTTGTTTGTGTGCCTGATGCTTTCCTTTCTCCAGCCTTCACAGATACGGCCTTGTTTGTTGTTGCAGCTATGCAATTATACCCTGTTCCGAATACTAAGTCTGCACTTGCAGTTGCTGCAATGCGTAAAGCAGACTCAGTCCCGAGATTTGCCAAATTTCCAATGCTTGCCGTGGTTGCAGTAGCGGATACTGCGAAGCATAGCGCAGCCTCACCAGCAGTAGCTCCATTTTTAACCGCCGTATATGCAGAGTATGCGCCCGAAATTCCACCTGCAATAAAAGGCCCAGCGCCCGGAATTGCATTTACTGCTCCTATTGCAGCCGATACAAGTGCATCGGTAAGAGTATATTCTTGGCCTGTTGCTTTGGCTGCAATATATGTTGTAGCAACATTAACAGCTGCACTTACCACAGCGCTGACCAGTGTTAATAGGCCAAACTCCCCGGTATGATCGGCTTGAATAACTGGGCTATTATTGCAATATGCAAACATATTATAGCCAATAATTCCTTGGCCTGTGCTGGAGTAGCTGTCGGCGTTGATGAACCGATGTGTTACCGGGTCGTAATATCTGCTTTGGAGGTAATAGAACCCTGTCTCGGTGTCGTAGTAGTACCCACGGTAGCGCAGAGGGTTGATTTCTGCCTTGGAGCCGGAGCTTGAAAGGATTTTGCCCCATGCGTCATAGGCATAGGAAGCCACAGACGTGCCGCCGCCATCGACCAACTTGACCACATCGCCTTGCAGGTTCAAGACATAATAGGTGGTAAAGCTGCTGCCGTTGTTGGTGGAATAATTCAGGGCGAACGGCAGCCCCTGATTATCATAGATGAAATCCATAATCGTTGCGCTGCTGCCGCTGCCGATCGTCTCCCGGAATATCGTATCTGTAAGCATTATAGCATATTTCGCATTTTGACGCAACTGGCCGCACGATGCGGCGGGAAAACATGCATTGATTTCCGAAAAGTGATGTGCTATACTATTTAATATAGAAATCAAACCAGAGGAGGGTCTCCCGAATGGAGCGTATCACAAGCAGTCACAATCCGCTCGTGCAGCACATGCGGAAGCTGCAGACCTCGCGCGCCTATCGCGAGAGCTGCGGCGAATTCGTGGCGGACGGCTGGAAGCTTCTGGAGGAGGCGCTCAAGTGGTATCCCGAGGTGACGGCCGTTCTGACGAGCGAGCCGGAGCGCTGCCCGGCACTCCCATCGTCGGCACGTCTGGTCGAGGTCCCTGCGTCATTGATGCAGAGCGTTTCGAGTATGCGCACGCCGCAGGGCGTTTTATTCTCCCTGCGCCTGCCGCAGGAGGGCGCGCTCCGGGTGCAGCCCGGCATGCTCCTGCTCGACCGCATCCAGGACCCCGGAAACCTCGGCACGATCCTGCGCACGGCCGACGCCTTCGACCTGCCGGTCCTGCTGACGAACGGCTGCGCCGATCCGTTTTCCGAAAAGACGGTGCGCGCCTCCATGGGCGCGGTGTTCCGCCGTCCGCCGCAGAGCGCACCGATGGAGGACGTGCTCAGAGCCTGTCATGCCGCTGGGATCCCCATTGCGGCGACGGCGCTGTCCGACACGGCGTGCGATCTGCGCGAGGTCGATCTGATGCGCCATCTTGTCGTCATCGGCAGCGAGGGGCAGGGCATTTGCCCGGAGCTGCTCGCCGCCTCGGACCGGCAGATCATCATTCCCATGCAGCCGCGCTGCGAGTCGCTCAATGCGGCCGTCGCGGCGGCGATCGTGCTGTGGCAGATGCGGCCGTAGCGCGGGAGAACACGGAAGGAGGGCGCGCAGATGCAGAAGCACTGGGTTTGGCTTGCAACGCGAAGCGGCATCGGGGTCCGGGGCCGCGCGGAGCTGCTGCGCCGGTTCGGCACGGCAGAGCGCATTTATGCCATGGACCGGGACGCGCTGCAGGCAGAGGAAGGCCTGCGGCGGAGCTGGCTCGAGCCGCTGCTCGACAAAACGCTGGACGGCGCGGAGCGCATTCTGGCGCAGTGCGACCGTTTTGACATCCGCCTTCTGACCTATGCGGAGCCTGCCTATCCCGAGCGGCTGCGCAACATTGCAGACCCGCCTGCGCTTTTGTATTATCAGGGCCGTCTGCCGGATTTTGACCACGAGGCCGCGATCGCCGTTGTCGGCTCACGCCGGTGCAGCGCTTATGGCCTGCTGCACGCCAAGCAGTTCTCCCGCCTGATCGCCGCAAGCGGCGGGCTTGTGATGTCCGGCGGTGCGCGCGGCATCGATACCATGGCGCTGCAGAGCGCGATGGACCTGCCGGAGCCGGTCGTCTGTGTGCTGGCCTGCGGGCTCGACATCGCCTATCCGCCGGAAAACGGCCAGCTGTTCGCGCAGATCGCGTCGAGAGGCTGCCTCCTGAGCGAATACCCGCCGGGGACGAGCCCGATGCGCGGCAATTTCCCGGTGCGCAACCGTATTCTGAGCGGCCTTTCCGTTGGCGTTCTCGTGGTCGAGGCCTCGGCGCAGAGCGGTGCGCTCATCACGGCGCGGCTGGCGCTGGAGCAGGGCAGGGACGTATTTGCCATTCCCGGCAATCTCGGCGTCGCCTCGTGCGAGGGGACGAATCGCCTGCTGCGCGAGGGTGCGCTCATGCCCGAAAACGGCTGGGAGCTGCTGCAGGAATACACGCACCTGTTTCCGGGCAAGCTGGCGGACGGTCGCCGCCGCGAGGTGATGGAGCAGCGCTTTGGGTCGCATTACGCAGCGGCCGTCCCTGCGCAGCCCCTGCCGGAGAGACCGGCAAAACCGGCCCGCCCGGCAGCGCCTTCACCGGAAAAGTCCCCAGCCCTCGACAAAAAAGACATTGACAATCCGCCTGCAAGGCCTTATAGTGACAGAAAGAAAGCACCGCCCGCCCTGTCCGGCGACGAAGCGGCGGTCTATGCCGCCCTGACGCCGGAGCCGATCCTTGCGGATCTTCTCACGGAGCATACGGGCCTTCCGCCGCAGCGCCTGCTTGCGGCCATGACCATGCTCCAGATCAAGGGGCTGGCCAAAAAGCTTCCCGGCAACCGCTATCAGCGCGCCGGAGGATAATGGATATATGGAGGTTCCCTTCATGACAAAGGGATCGAATCTGGTGATCGTCGAGTCACCGTCTAAAGCAAAGACCATTGGAAAATATCTCGGCCCGGATTATCGCGTCGAGGCCTGTATGGGCCACCTGCGCGACCTGCCCAAGAGCAAGATGGGCGTCGATCTGGAGCACGATTTTGAACCGGACTATCAGCCACTGGCCAGCAAGGCCGCGATCATCTCTGAGCTGCGCAGCGCATCCAAGGCTGCAAAGCACATCTATCTTGCAACTGACCCTGACCGCGAGGGAGAGGCGATCTCATGGCATCTGAAGGAGCTGCTGGAGCTGCCGGACGACAAGACGGAGCGCGTGACGTTCAACGAGATCACGAAAAACGTCGTAACGCGCAGCATTCAGGAGCCGCGCAGCATCGATTATAATCTGGTGGACGCCCAGCAGGCCCGCCGGATCCTTGACCGTATCGTCGGCTACCAGCTCAGCCCGCTGCTGTGGAAGAAGATCCGCCGCGGCCTGTCCGCCGGGCGCGTGCAGTCTGTTGCCACGCGTCTTGTCGTGGAGCGCGAGCAGGAGATCGAGGCCTTCGTGCCGAAGGAATACTGGACGATCGACGTGCTGCTGCGCTGCCTGAACAAGCCGGGCAGCTTCACGGCGCACTATTACGGCGAGGAAAAGAAGCGCGAGCTGCACAGCGAGGCCGAGGCCGACGAGGTCCTGCGCGACATCGCCGGGCAGGAATTCACCATTGCGGGCATCAAGCGCACGGAAAAGCGCCGCTCGCCGACGCCGCCGTTCATCACCTCCACGCTGCAGCAGGAGGCCTCCCGCAAGCTCAATATGACGCCGCGCCGCACGATGGCCGTTGCGCAGCAGCTCTATGAGGGCGTCGACATCAGCGGCGAGGGCACCGTCGGCCTCATCACCTATATGCGTACCGACTCCCTGCGCCTGTCCGAGGAGGCGCTGGCCGCCGCGCGTGATTTTATCACCGATCGCTATGGCCCGGCCTACTATCCCGGCCAGCCCCGCCATTTCCGCAAGAAGGAGGGCGCGCAGGACGCGCATGAGGCCATTCGCCCCAGCAACGTCCGGCTCGACCCCGAGAGCATTCAGGCAGACCTGACGCGTGAGCAGTACCGGCTGTACAAGCTGATCTGGAGCCGCTTTGTCGCCTGCCAGATGTCCGACGCGCGCTATGACGCCGTGCAGATCGACGCACGCTGTGCGGGCCATGCCTTCCGCGCCAGCGACCAGATCCTGAAATTCTCCGGCTTTACCGCCGTGTATGAAGAGGGCCGCGACGACGAGGCCGAGGAGCGCTCCTCCTCGCTGCCCGATCTCGACGGCTCCGAGCGCCTGACTGCCGACAAGCAGGAAAAGGCCCAGCATTTCACCCAGCCGCCCGCGCGCTACACCGAGGCGACGCTTGTCAAGGCGATGGAGGAGCGCGGCGTGGGCCGCCCGTCGACCTATGCGTCGATCGTCGCGACGATCCAGGACCGCGAGTACGTCATCAAGAAGGACAAGCGCCTCTGGCCGACACCGCTCGGCCGCGTTGTGACCGAGCTGATGATCGAGCGCTTCCGCGACATCATCGATGTCGAGTTCACGGCGAATATGGAGCACCAGCTCGATGAGGTCGAGGCCGGAAAGGTCGGCTGGAAGACCGTCCTGCGCGATTTCTATCAGGATTTCCACCGCGAGATGGAGGATGCCGAGAAAGCTCTCGACGGTGTGCGCATCAAGGTGCCAGATGAAGAGACCGATGAGGTCTGCGAGCTGTGCGGGCGCAAAATGGTCATCAAGAGCGGCCGCTTTGGCCGGTTTTTGGCTTGCCCCGGCTTCCCGGAGTGCAAGAATACCAAGCCGCTCGTTGAGCGTATGCCGGGCCGCTGCCCGCGCTGCGGCAGTGGGATGCTCAAGCGCAAGTCAAAAAAGGGCTATGTCTACTACGCCTGCGAGCGCGGCGCGGAGTGCGGCTTTATGACGTGGGACGTGCCCACGGCGCAGGATTGCCCGAGCTGCGGGCAGACGATGTTCAAGAAATCCGGCCGCGGCCAGATGAAGCCGTTCTGCATCAACGAAAAGTGCCCGGACTTCCTGCCGGAGGACAAGCGCGGTTATAAGCGCCGCATGCCGAAGGCCACGACGGACACCGTTGAGAATGCCGAGGAGATTGCCCCGGCCGCGGAGGAAGCGGAAAAGAAGCCTGCCAAAACGGCCAAAACGACGAAGACCGGGAAGACGGCCAAGGCCGCCAAGGCCGCCAAGGCCGCAAAAACTGCGAAGACCACGAAAAAAGCGGCGGAGAAAAAGCCTGCCGCACGCAAAAAGACAAAAACGGAGAGCGAAGCATGACCGAAGTACGCGTGATCGGCGCGGGACTTGCGGGCAGTGAGGCCGCATGGCAGCTTGCCGAGCGCGGCTTTGCCGTCCGCCTGTCCGAGATGAAGCCGGTAAAAATGACCCCTGCGCACCACTGCGCAGATTTTGCGGAGCTTGTCTGCTCCAACTCCCTGCGCGGCGACCGGCTGGAAAATGCCGTCGGCCTGCTCAAGGAGGAGCTGCGGCGGCTCGGGAGCCTCATCCTGCAGTGCGCCGACGCCACACGCGTCGAGGCGGGCGGCTGCCTTGCCGTCGACCGCTACGGCTTTTCCGGTATGGTGACAGAGCGCATCCGCAGCCACCCGAATATCACGGTCATCTCCGAGGAGGTGACCGAGGTCCCGGCGGGGCCGGTCATCATCGCGACGGGCCCCCTGACGTCCGACGCCATGAGCGAGGCCATCGGCCGCTATTTCGGCCAGACGGATTATCTGCATTTCTTTGACGCGGCTGCGCCGCTCGTCACGCTGGAGTCCATCGATATGACGAAGGCGTGGTACGCCTCCCGCTATGACCGCGGGAGCGCGGATTACATCAACTGCGCCATGACGCGCGAGGAATATCAGGCCTTCGTCCGGGAGCTGGCCGCCGCCGAGGAAGCGGAGGTGCACGGCTTTGAGGACAAAAACGTCTTTGAGGGCTGCATGCCGGTCGAGGTCATGGCCCGCCGTGGCGAGGACACGCTGCGCTACGGCCCCCTGAAGCCCGTCGGCCTGCGGGACCCGGCAACGGGCCGCGAGCCCTATGCTGTCGTTCAGCTCCGGCGCGACAATGCGGCTGGAAACATCTACAATCTCGTCGGGTTCCAGACGCACCTGCGCTTCCCGGAGCAGAAGCGCGTGTTCTCCATGATCCCGGCGCTGCACGATGCGGAATTCGTCCGCTACGGCGTGATGCACCGCAACACGTTTCTGAATTCACCGAAGCTGCTCGACGCGTGCTACGCAGACCGGCGCGACCCCATGGTCGCCTTTGCCGGGCAGATGACGGGCGTGGAGGGCTATGTCGAATCGTGCGCCTCCGGCTATCTTGCCGCCGTCAGCATGGCGGCGCGGCTGGAGGAAAGGCCCGTGCCGGACTTCGGCACCGTGACGGCCATCGGCGCGCTGGCGCACTATGTCAGCGACAGCACCGTGGCATCGTTCCAGCCGATGAATGTGAATTTCGGCATCATCGCCCCGCTCGAGCAGCGGGTGCGTGGAAAAGCAAACAAGAATCTGGCCATTGCCAACCGGTCGCTTGCGCACCTGGAGGCCATGGAGAAATGAGGGAACAGGCATGAAAATCATTCTGGATGCAATGGGAGGCGACAATGCCCCGGATGCCGTGGTGCGCGGCGCACTGGAGGCGGCCAAGGAGTTCGGCGTGCAGATCGTTCTGGTCGGCCGCGGCGCGGATATCCTTGCCAGCATGAAGGCACAGGGCTGGGATACGCTCCCGGACGGCGTGGAGCTTGCCAATGCCGAGGATGTGGTGGACATGCACTGCGATCCCGCCGCGGTCGTGAAGCAGCATCCGAACTCTTCGCTCGTGCTGGGCGCAAGAATGCTGGCGCAGGGCGGCGGTGATGCGTTCATCTCGGCCGGCAATACCGGCGCGCTGCTCACGGCGGCTACGCTGCTCGTCAAGCGCATCCGCGGTATCCGCCGCGCGGCGTTCTCGCCGGTCCTTCCGACGAAGGACGGCCACGCCATTCTCATCGATGCGGGCGCGAATGCCGAGTGCACGCCGGAATTCCTGCTGCAGTTCGGCTGCATGGGCTCGTTCTACGCGCAGAAGGCGCTCGGCATCGAGTCGCCGCGCGTGGGCCTTCTGAACAACGGCGCGGAAGATACGAAGGGCGACCCGCTCCACCGCGAGGCCCATCAGCTTCTGAAGCGCGCCGCGGAGCAGGGGACCATCCACTTCGTCGGCAATGTCGAGGCGCGCGATGTGCCGTTCGGCGCGGCGGATGTTATCGTGGCGGACGGCTTCTCCGGCAACGTCCTGCTCAAGACCATGGAGGGCACGGCCATGTTCATGTCCGACATGATGAAGCAGATGTTCTACCGCAATCCGCTGACGATGCTCGGCGCGCTGCTGTGTAAAAAGGGCATCAACGGCATCCGCAAGACCATGGACTACCGCGAAACGGGCGGGTCCATCGTCATCGGCATCAGCCGCCCGGTCATCAAGGCGCACGGCTCGTCCGACGACGCCGCCATCCGCGGCGCGATCCGGCAGGCCATCCGCGCGGTCGAGAGCGGCTTCTGCGAGGAAATTCGTGCCAATATCGGGCAGATGATCCTGCCCAGGGAGGAAGAACATGCTGAATAAGCTGGAAAAGGCGTTGGGCTACAAGTTCCGCGATCCGGAGCTTCTGCGCATGGCGCTGACCCACACCTCCTGTGCAAACGAGATCTATCAGGACCCACTGCGCAGCTATGAGCGGCTGGAATTCCTTGGGGATTCCATTGTCGGCTTCGTGACGGCGGAGTATCTGTACCGGACTTTTCCCAAAAAGCTCGAAGGCGATCTGACGCGCATCCGCGCGGAGCTCGTCTGCGAAAAGAGCCTTGCCGCCGTGGCGGAGCGTCTCTCGCTCGGCGAGCATCTGCTGCTCGGAAACGGCGAGGATCAAAGCGGCGGCCGCCGCCGCCCGAGCATCCTCTGCGATGTTATGGAGGCCGTTGTGGCTGCCAGCTATCTGGACGGCGGCTTTGCCGTGGCCAGCGACATCGTGACGCGGCTCATCCTGCCGCAGCTCGCCGAGGCGGAAAAGACCCACGATTATAAGACGGAGCTGCAGGAGCTCGTGCAGCGCAAAAAATCGCAGCAGCTGAGCTATGAGCTCATCTCGGAGACTGGCCCGGACCACTGCAAGGAATTTAACGTTCATGTCCTGCTCAACGGCAGGGAGGTCGGTACCGGCTCCGGCACGAGCAAAAAGCGCGCCGAGCAGGCAGCGGCGGCGCAGGCCATTGTGCGGCTCTTCCCGGAACAGAAATAAAACGATTGGGACCACCGGCGGCAGCCGATGGTCCCAATTCTGTTTTATAGCGTGCGTTCGCGGGTCGAGCGGCGCATGGCGTTGGCCAGCTCCGTGATGCACAGCAGCGTTGCCACAAGGAACACACCGGGGATGACGATGATCCACCATGCGTCCGTGAGCAGAGCCTTTTCGGACAGGGAAAGCATGCTGCCCCACGAGACGACCTCGATCGGCAGGCCGATGCCGAGGAAGCTTAGCGTCGATTCCGCCGTGATGGCGCTGCGGATGTTCATAACGACCATGAACGAGATGGACGAGAAGAAATTCGGCGCAAGGTGCTGCCGCAGGACGTGGAAGAAGCCGCCGCCCATGCAGCGCGAGGCCAGCACATATTCGCTGCTGCGCAGCCTGCGCACCTCCGTGCGAACGACCTTGGCGATGCTGGCCCAGCTCGTCAGCCCGATGACGAGCGAGAGCGTGAGCACATTTGCCGTGCCCAGAATGGCCTGCAGCAGCACGACGAGCAGCAGGTTCGGCACGCTCAGCAGAATTTCCGTCAGCCGCATCAGGAGACGGTCCAGCCAGTCCGGCGCGCAGCCGCTGACCGTGCCGAACAGAATGGCGATGGCTGTGGACAGCAGCGTGGATAGAACGCCGATGGTCAGCGAAATGCGCCCGCCGTACCAGATCATGGAGAAAATATCGCGGCCCATCGGGTCCGTCCCGAAGAGAAATTCCCGCGACGGCGCTTCATTGCAGTGCGCAAGGTCGAGATAGGTCGGATCGTGCGTCAGGAGCACCTCGCAGAACAGGCAGCCGAGCACGATGAGCGTCAGAACGGCGGCTGAAAAAATCGGCTTGCCGCGGTACCACGGCGCGCGGCGTACCGGTGCTGCGGGCGACTGCGGCCGGACGCCGACCAGACGAAAGCGGTCGTCTGTCATTTTGAAGTCACCTCCCGTTCCGTCGGGCGAAGGCGCGGGTCGAGGCGCGCGTTCATGGCCTGCGCCAGCAGACTGCATGCGATGACGACCGCGCCGGAGAGCAGGCACAGCACCATCAGCAGGTTGTAGTCCTTGTAGCGCGCGCTCTCATAGGACAGCGTGCCGAGACCGGGATAGGAGAACACGGCCTCCACGATATAGGTCCCGCCCATCACATGCGGCACGGAGATGGCCATGAGGCTGAGATAGGACGGAAGCACATTGCGCAGGCACTGCCGCAGCACGATGTGCGCCCGGCCAATCCCCTCGCTGCGCGCCAGCAGCACATAGTCTGCGCGCAGCTCTTCCACCAGCCGGTTGCGCACGAGGTAGGCATAGTACCACAGGTGGCTCAGCACGACGACGGACATCGGCAGGATCAGGTGCACGATCCGGTCGCCGACATCGTCCGCGTGGCCGACGCTGTAGGCCCCGGAGCTCGGCAGCCAGCGCAGCGTGACGGAAAACAGCAGGATCAGCATCAGTGACAGCCAGAATTCCGGGATGCAGCTCGTCACCGTGCCAAGCTTGCAGAGGATGCGGTCGAGCGGCCGGTCCTCCTTCCATGCGCACAGCGCGCCGAGCAGCAGAGCCAGCACGAACAGCAGCACGAAGCCGAGCCCGCCGAGCAGCAGGGTGTTGCCAATGCGGTCACCGATCAGCTCCAGCACGTCCATCTTGTATTTATAGGAGATGCCGAAATCGCCGTGCAGCGCGCGGCTGAACCAGCGTGCGTACTGCGTGGGCAGGGGATCATTCAGGCCGAGCTTGTCCTCAGCCCATTCGCGCTCGGCGGGGGACATTTTTTCCACGCGGTCGCCGTAGTAGGAGACAAGCGGGTCGCCCGGAGCGAGGCGGGAGATATAGAACGTCAGAACGGAGAGCAGCAGCACGCTCAGCACGAAAATGCCGAGGCGCGGCAGCAGCCGCAGGAAAAACCGGCGGACCTTCATACGGCGCCCCCTCCTTCCAGCAGAACGTAATGCTCCGGCGCGACCTCCGTCCATGTGCCGCCGTCCGGCAGCGGCCCCTCAAAGACGAGCGGCCTGCGGGCGCGCTCGAGGCGCGGGTCCGGGATGGGGATGGACGAGAGCAGCGCGCGCGTATAGGGGTGCTGCGGCGCGGCGAACAGCGATGCCGTCGGGGCCAGCTCCACGAGCCTTCCCTGATACAGCACGCCGACGCGGTCACAGAGGAATTCCACGACAGCCAGATCGTGGGCAATAAACAGGAAGGAGAACCCGTGCTCCTCCTGCAGATGGCGGAACAGATTGATGATCTGTGCCTGAATGGAGACGTCCAGCGAGGCGACCGGCTCATCCGCAACGAGCAGCTCCGGCTCCATGGACAGGGCGCGCGCAATGGCGACGCGCTGGCGCTGCCCGCCGGAAAGCTCACCGGGGTATTTGTCCAGATAGCCCGCGTCCAGACCAACATAGCGCATCTGGAATTCCGCCTCGGCGCGGTAGCTGCCGCGCGGCGGGCGGACATGCTGGATGCGCATCGGCTCTGCAATGATATCGCACACGCGCATGCGCCCGTTCAGGCTCGAGCCGGAGTCCTGAAAGATGATCTGCCGCTCTGCCTGCAGCGTGCGGCGGTTCGCGCGGAAGGCGCGGCGGTCACAGATGTCGATGCCGCGATAGAGGATCTGCCCGCTCTGCGGCCGCAGCAGATTCATCACGCAGCGCGCGATGGTCGATTTGCCGGAGCCGGATTCGCCGACGAGACCGAGAACCTCGCCGCGCCGGAGCGTGAACGAGACGTGATCCACAGCGCGGAGCACGGCCCTTCGCCCGAGCGGGAAGGCGTGCGTCAGACCGCGCACCTCGAGAAGCGGCTCAGCCATGGCGCTCGCCTCCGATCGGCGGCGTGATGTGCGGGGCCCGGGGGTCGAGCAGCCACGTCGCGGCAAAATGGGTGTCGGAAATGCGGAACATCGGCGGCTCCTCCTCATAGTCGATGGCAAGGGCATATTCATTGCGGCAGGCGAAGGCATCGCCCTTCGGCGGGTCGATCAGCGTGGGCGGCATGCCGGGAATGGTATGCAGCCGCGGCTTCCCGCGGGACAGCGCCGGGAGCGACTGCAGCAGGCCCCAGGTGTAGGGGTGGCGCGGATCATAGAAAATATCCTCCGCCGTGCCGAGCTCCACGATCTTCCCGGCGTACATGACGGCCACACGATCCGCCACGCGCGCCACAGCGCCGAGGTCGTGCGTGACGAAAACCGTTGCCGTGCCGAGCTTCTGCTGAATTTCGCGCAGAAGATCGAGAATTTGGGCCTGAATGGTCACATCCAGCGCGGTCGTCGGCTCGTCGGCAAACAGGATCGACGGGTCGCCCGCCAGCGCAATGGCCAGCACGACGCGCTGGCGCATGCCGCCGGAAAAGTGGTGCGGATACAGGCCACGCCGCTCCTCCGGCCGGTCGATGCCGACAAGGCGCATCAGCTCGAGCACGCGCTGCTCCAGAGCCGCGCCGCGCAGGCGGGGCGCATGAACATGGACAGCGGCCGCCAGCTGCGCGCCGACGGTCATGCTGGGGTTCAGCGCAGTCATCGGGTCCTGAAATACCATGGAAAACAATGAGCCGCGAAGCTTCTGCAGCTCGCGTTCCCGCAGCCGCGTGATATCACGGCCATTTACCGCGATCGTGCCGCTCTTGCGCCGCGCGCTCGGCGGCAGCAGGTGCAGGATGCTCTTACACAGCACGCTTTTGCCGCAGCCGGATTCGCCCACGATGGCGAGGACCTCACCCGCGCGCAGCGAAAAGCTGACGTCGCGCACGGCCTGGACCTCTCCCGCCGGGGTGAAAAAGCTGACGGACAGATTTTTTACTTCCAGTAGCTCTGCCATAGGATCACCTGTTAAAACGTACATGCGGGAGGCCCGGTTCTGCGAGCCTCCCGATGCTTTTTTCCGTTGTTATTTCTCGATCGTCCATTCCTGAACATTCCAGAAAATGCCGACGCCGTGGTGGCCGAGTACGGTATCCGCCGCGATGCCCTGCAGACCGTCGACAGCGACATAGTTCGCGTCGATGTAGCAGATGAAGGCATAGGCGGGATCGGCGGCCAGAGCCTCCTGGAACTTGGCGTAATACTGGCGGCGCTGCTCCGGGTCGGAGGTCTCGCGGGCCAGCTTCAGGTAGCTGTCCACGGCGGCATTGGAGTAGCCGGAGTAGTTTGCGCCCTTGTCCGTGCCGAACACCTTATAGGTGTGGTCGTCGGCGTCGAATGGGCTGCCCCAGCCGATGAGGCAGGCCATCTGTCCGCCCCAGTCCATCTGCGCGGGAATGTCGACCGTGCAGTTGATGCCGATATCGCGCAGCTGCTGTGCGGCAGCCTGTGCAATGTCGATGCGGTCCTGCTCACCGGCCATGACGCTGATGACAAAACCGATCTCCTTGCCGTTTCGCTCGTAGAAGCCGTTTTCGCCCATCGTGCAGCCTGCGTCCTCCAGAATGGTCTTTGCCTTTTCCGGGTCATAGTCGTAGTGCTCTACATTGGAGTCGTTATAAATGTTGCGCTGCAGGGGACCGTAGGCGGCCATGCCCTGCCCGAGCAGGACAGAGTCGATGATGGCCTGCCGGTCGATGCCGTAGCAGATGGCGGGAATGAGGTCACGGTTCTCCGTCCAGTAGTCGTTCCAGAAGTTGAAGAGAATGCCGCGGTAGTCTGCCGTCGTCATGTCATAGCAGGTATAGCCCTCCTTGTCCGTAAAGTCTTTTGCGTTTTTCGGATCGAGCAGGGCCAGATCGATCTCGCCGGACTTCAGCTGCAGAGCCTGCGCATTGTCATCCGTGACGATCTTGAAGATGATGCGGTCGATCTTCGGCGCACCGAGGTAATAATCCTCGTTTTTGACCAACACGATGGACTGCCCGGCGTCCCAGCTCTCCAGCTTATACGGGCCGGTGCCGACCGGATGGCGGAAGAAGTCCGACTCCTGCATGTCCTTGCCCTGCAGCAGGTGCTGCGGCAGAATGGCCATGGTCATATAGTCAAGAAAGGCCACGTTCGGTGCGGACAGGCGGAACACGACGGTCTTGTCGTCGGGAACGGTGATCTCCTCCACATCCTCAAAGTTCGGCGCGTTTTCCGAGCCGTTTTCGGGGTCCATGATGGCTTCGATCGTGAACTTTACGTCCTCGGCCGTGAACGGCTCGCCGTCATGCCACTTCACGCCGTCGCGCAGGTGGAAGGTGTAGGTGCAGGCGCTCTCATCGTATTCCCACGATTCAGCCAGACCGGAAACGACCTCGTTGCTGCCGTTGTGGGCGGTCAGACCGCTGAAGAGCAGCACGTTGATCTCGCCGTGCTCATCCATGGCGGGGTTGATGCGGGTGTAGTCGCCGCTGCCGTAGACGAGCGTCGTGCCTTCGTCTTCGGTCACTGCCGGGGTTTTGCTGCATGCGGCCAGCGCCAGAACGGCGCTCAGCACCAGCAGCAGTGCAAGAATTCGTTTCATTGGGGGTGGTCCTCCTGTCATTTCGGGCCCTTTCGCCCGTTCTCGTGATGCATTTTAGCATACGAAATTCGGTTCCGGAAGCTCCCCCGGGGGATATTCGATGCAAAAAGATCGAAAAAAGTTGTGCCGGCTTTGCCTCATGAAAAAGTGGCCATAGCCGCTTTGCCCTATGTTCGGAAACAAAACCGGACTGGCATCTACTGAATCTGGTCCACACCGGGACGGTCCGCCAGCACCTGGCGCACCTGACGCCGCCGCAGAAATACCGTCAGCCAGCACACCGCCATGGTGATCAGACCGCAGACGGTCATGCAGAGGCGGTAATCCAGCACCTCTCCCAGTGCGCCGATGGCCAGAGAGAGCGCCGCTCCCGCCGCTGTGCAGAGCATGGACTCATAGGCATTGAGCCGGGCACGCAGCCGGTCGGGGATATAGCGCTGGACTGCCGCCTGACGGATGGTGGCGCTTTGAATGCCCAGAAAGCCGCAGATCGCCCGATTCACCAGCATCAGGGGATATGGCAGCCACAGCAGGCAGGTGTCCATCAACTCATAGGTCTGATATACACCGAACAGAAAGCCAAAGCGCTTTTTCTCCGGGAGAGAGTAGCGGTAGCGGATGGCTCCGCCGATGGTGCGCCCGGCAAATTCCGCAACGGAGAAAAAGGAATACATGGCGGTAGTGAAGCCCGGCGCCGTGCGGAAAAAGGCGATGAGCAAGGGAGAATAGCCCGAGGCCATGCCGTTGGTAACGGACATGTACGCATAGAGCCCGTGCAGGCCGTGCTCCTGCCGCAGATAGGCGGCTGCTTCTCGGACATCCCGCCACCATGTTTTCAGAGACAGCAGCGGCTCCTGATCCCGGCGGCTTTCCTGCACGCGAATGCGACTTTCCAGGAAGGCCGCCAGCACCGAAAGCGCGGCCTGTATCAGCAGCAGCCGTCCCACGCCCAGCTTATCGTACAGCACCGCCGCCAGCGGCATCATCAGAACCTTCAAAATGGGATAGAGCATGGCTGAGACGGTGTAGGCCCGCTCTTCCTGCCCCTTCGGCAACAGCAGGGGATAAAAGCTGTTGTAGGCCAGCTCGTCGAAGGCCCCAAGGCACGACACGAGCAGGGAAAAGGCCAGATAAGCAATATAGGAAAAGGAACTGTGCAACAGAAACAGTCCTGCCCCGGCGTAGCACACGCCGTTGAGCAGGTCGCCCCACACCAGAAAAGGCTTACGCGGCAGACGATCCATCATGGGAGCGACGACCAGCGGCAGCAGCACCATCGGGATCAGCTGGATGGCGACCACCAGCGCCGCTGCCAGCGTGCTGCCGGTTTCGTCAAAGACCAGAAACGATAGGGCAAACTGACTGATGATGCCGCCTGCTGCGCCCAGTGCTGTGGCGGCAGTAATGCGGGTAAAGTCCCGCGTCCAGAGTGTTTGTTTCATAGTGTTCACCTCGCGGCTATAATTATCGCACAGCTCCTTACAAAAAGAAAGCATGTCATCATGGGAAAATTATTCCCAGAATGACACGCTTAGATTGGCAAAAACACTATATTATAGGAAACTCCTCCAGCAGGCGGCAAGCTTGGCGGTACTGGCGGTTCGCCTTGTACCATGCCAGCACCCACTGCAGGTGGAACCGGGTGAAGCCCATGGGGTATGTCTCCTGCAGCTGCCGGAAGCAATCCAACAGCTGAGCGCCGTAGGCGCTGTCGTGAAGGTAATCCGCATGCTCCAGCCGATAGCGTACCAGCGCCAGCATCTGCCGCTCTGTCTCGCCGGCGGCCAGAGGCTCCGCCTGTTGGACGGCTGCCAATGCCTGCTCCCGGTGCCCTAACTGTTCATGGCAGATGGCGAGCTTGTGCAGGTCCAGAAAGCTGGGATGCGGGAGGCTGGAAAAGTAGGGCAGGGCTTTTTCCGGCTGGCCGAGCTGCAGCTGCGTGGCAGCGGTATTGTAGCGGAGGGATGCCAGACTGTCCGTGTCGCCAAGAGCCTCTGCCAGATGCTCCGCTACAGAAAAATGGGTCATCATTTCCTCCATGCGGCCCAGATCTGAGTAGCAGTTTCCTGTAAGAATACGGCAGGAAAGCATCATATGGGGATAACCTGCGTCTGCCGCCGAGCGGTAGGCGTCTCGCAGCACCTCGATGGCGGTTGTATACTCCCCCTTTGTGTAGAGGGCTTTCCCGTGGAGCGAGGACAGCAGCGGCAGCGGTTCCAGCCGCGCGGCCTCGTCCCACCGCCCCTGCAGAGCACGCTGCAGAGCCAGCTGCCGGGTGGAGAGAAACGGCTCCCATTCCTCCGACAGGGGCTGCATTGTATCTGTGTAAAAGGCAGCCAGCAACAGGATGTCCGCCGCCAGCGGACTGCAGGCAAGTCTCTCCTGCTGGGGCAGTACCAGCTGCTCATAGCAAAGGAAAAAGCCGGGACTGCCGGAAAGCAGGGCGTTCCAGCAGGGCTTCAGATCCTCCGGCTCCGGTATCCAGACAAGGCCCAGACGACGAAGCAGAAGCTCCGTCACCTCCGGAGAGGGCTCTGCCTTGCCCTGCTCGATCTTGGACAGGTAAGAGGGAGTACAGATGCCCAGGCACAGGCCGTCCTGACTCCAGTCCCGCCGGAGACGGGCCTGGCGAATCAGCAGCCCGGCGATCTTGGCGCCCCTCATCCGATGAGACCCCGCAGAATGCATGCAGTCGAATGGAGGGCAAAGAGTCTGTGGCCGATGTTGGCAGCAGGCCCCGCCTGCTGGATTGTTTCTTTGTTCATTTTGCTTCCTCCGAAAATCAAATTGCGGATCGTCTCGACCGGAACACCGCTTAGCCCCTCCCGCGTCATACTTCTGGGCTTCTGCACGCGTAGCCCCGTACTCCGGAAGGAATACGGGGCCAATACGGTCCGCTCAGAGATCGAAATAGCGGTCGAACTCCGCTGGGTGCGGGATGCGGCTGATCTCCTGCGCGTCGGCGCGGAGCGTTTTGACGAGCGTCTCGAGCAGCGGCATCGGGAACACGCCGCCGCGCGTGAGATAGTCGTGATCCGCTTCCAGCGCGTCGAGCGCTTCGTCGAGGCTGGCGGGCAGGTGGCCGAGGCGCTTGCGCTCGTCTGCCGGGAGGTCGAAGAGATTGAAGTCAAACGGCCCCCAGCCACGTCCTGCCGGATCGATCTCGTGCTCAATACCGTCGAGGCCTGCCATCAGAATGGCAGCGTAGGCAAAGTACGGGTTGCACATCGCGTCCGGGTTGCGGAGCTCGAAGCGCTTCTTGTCCGGCGATTTAACATAGGCCGGGATGCGCACGACGGCGCTGCGGTTCGCCATGGCATAGCCGATGGTGACAGGGGCCTCGAAGCCGGGGATGAGGCGCTTGTAGGAATTCGTGCTGGGGTTCGTGATGGCGCAGAGGCTGCGGGCGTGCGTCAGCAGGCCGCCGATGAAGTGCATGGCCGTGCGGCTGAGCTGGCCATAGCCGTTCGGATCGTAGAACACGGGCTGACCGTTCTTGCGCAGGAGCATGTGTACGTGCATGCCGTTGCCGGCCTCGCCGTAGATGGGCTTCGGCATCAGTGTGGCCGTCATGCCGTTCGCGGCGGCCGTATTGCGGATGACGTATTTCGCGGCCATCGTGGCGTCTGCCAGACGGGTCATCTCGCCCAGCTCGACCTCGATCTCCAGCTGGCCGGAGCCGCCGACCTCGTGGTGGTGATACTTGACGTCCACGCCCCACTTGGCAAGCTCCAGACAGATCTGGTTGCGCAGGTCAAACGTGCGGTCGCCGGGCAGATCGGCGTGGTAGCCATCATGCGGGCCGGTGTGAAAGCCGTTGTTCGGGAATTCCCCGGCGGACCAGACGGACTCGCTGCACTGCAGGCGGTAGCCGACGGCATCCGGGCGCAGGGTGCGCGTCATGCCGTCAAAGACATGGAATTCATACTCTGGTCCGATGATCATCTCGTCCGCGACGCCGAGAGCCTGCATGTGGGCGATGGCGCTCTTGGCGACATTGCGCGGATACTGGTCGAACGGGCGGTTTGCCGGATGGTCGATGACCATGACATCGCCGATCATCGTGAGCGTCGGCGCCTTGACGAACGGGTCGACGACCGCCGTCGTGATGTCCGGCAGGAAGACCATGTCACTGCGCTCAACCTGGGCATAGCCGTAGTTCGAGCCGTCGAAGCCGATGCCGTGCGTCATGATGTCCTCGTTGAAGCGGGCTGCGGGGATGGACAGGTGCTTCCACCTGCCGCGAAGGTCGATCATCTTGAAATCGAGAAATGCGATGCCGTTCTGGCGGATAAAATCCTGGATCTGCTGTACATTCTGAAACATGAAGGTTCCTCCTGCTCACATAGTTTCCGCGGGGATGTTCCGAACTCGGAAAGACTGCGATTGGTAAAAATGACGGAGATTCTGGATTTGCGCTCGCTTGCATTATAGTAAATTCACGAAAGAAAAGCAAGCCCATTCCGGGCTCTGCAGAAAATTTTGTATATCGCTATGAATATACACGGACGAATGTCCGCGGGCGGTGTAATTTCCGGAAAAACCTTGACACCGCAGGCCCTTGATGGTAATATAATAGCAATGAAATAGGCGTTATGACCGGGAAGAGTAGCCGGGCCGTCTGCCGCAGAGAGCGTCCGCCATTGGCTGAGAGCGGGCGCGGCGGACTCCGTGTGAAGCGTGCGCCCGCGAGCGCCGGGGAGACCCCGTTGGCCGCGTCAAGGCCGGAGCAAGAAATCAGAGTGGAACCGCGAGCACTGCCCGCCTCTGGAGCGATCCGAGGCTGGCAGTTTTTTGTTTGGAGGCGAAAGAATGCGGTTAAAAGAAACCATAGAGGCATACCGCCGCAATGATCCCGCAGCGCGCAGCGGCTGGGAGGTCTTCTGGTTATATAACGGCCTGCACGCCACGATGTATTACCGCGTGGCGCACTGGCTCTATGAACACCGGCTGCGATTCCTTGGCCGTTGGGTCTCGCAGTTTGCGCGGCGGCGGACGGGCATTGAGATCCACCCGGCCGCCAAGATCGGCAGACGGCTCGTCATCGACCACGGCACCGGCATCGTCATCGGCGCGACAACGGAGATCGGCGACGACTGCCTGCTCTATCAGAACGTTACGCTCGGCGGCACGGGCATGACGAACGGCAAGCGCCACCCGACGCTCGGCAACAACGTCATGGTCGGCAGCGGCGCGAAGGTGCTCGGTCCGTTCAAGGTCGGCGACAACGCCCGCATTGCAGCAAATTCCGTTGTGCTGCACGAGGTGCCGCCGGATTCCACCGTCGTCGGCGTGCCCGGCCGCGTCGTCCGGCGCAACGGCGAAAAGCTCGACCATATCCACACGCCGGACCCTGTCCGGCTGGAGCTGGACGCCCTGTATGCACGTATCGAAAAATTAGAGGAAAAATTGAAGGAGGATCAAGATGTATCTCTATAATTCCCTGAGCCATAAGAAGGAGCTCTTTACCCCCATCGATCCGAAGCTCGTCAAAATGTATACCTGCGGCCCGACGGTCTATCACTTTGCCCACATCGGCAACCTGCGCAGCTATATTATGGAGGACGTGCTCGAGAAGAGTCTGCGCTACATGGGCTATCCCGTCAAGCGCGTTATGAACATCACGGACGTCGGCCATCTGGCCTCGGACGCCGATACCGGCGAGGACAAGATGCTCAAGGGCGCGCGCCGCGAGCACAAGACCGTCATGGAGATCGCAAAGTTCTATACTGATGCGTTCTTCGCTGACTGCGCCAAGCTGAACATCAAGCGGCCGGACGTCGTGGAGCCCGCCACGCACTGCATCCCGGAATACATTCATATGATCCAGACGCTGCTGGACAAGGGCTATGCCTATCTTGCAGGAGGCAATGTCTATTTTGACACGTCCAAGCTGGAAAAGTATTATGTTTTCAACGACCATAAGGAAGAGGACCTTGCCGTCGGCGTGCGCGAGGGCGTCGAGGAGGATTCCAACAAGCGCAATCAGAATGACTTCGTTCTCTGGTTCACGAAGTCCAAGTTCGAGGATCAGGCCCTGAAGTGGGACTCCCCGTGGGGTGTCGGCTATCCCGGCTGGCATATCGAGTGCTCCTGCATCAGCATCAAGCACCTCGGTGAATATCTGGATATCCACTGCGGCGGCATCGACAATGCCTTCCCGCATCACACGAACGAGATCGCCCAGTCCGAGGCCTACCTCGGCCACAAGTGGTGCAATTACTGGTTCCATGTCCATCACCTGAACACGGAGTCCGGCAAGATGTCCAAGTCGAAGGGCGAGTTCCTCACGGTGTCCCTGCTGGAGGAGAAGGGCTACGATCCCATTGTCTACCGCCTGTTCTGCCTGCAGAGCCATTATCGCCGCAACCTCGTGTTCTCTTGGGAGAACCTCGACAACGCGGCACAGACCTACGAAAAGCTCATCGCCCGCATCGCGGCCCTGCGCCCGGAGGACGGCGCGGTCGACGCGGAGGCCTTCGAGGCGCTGAAGGAGCGCTTCCTCGGTGCGCTGAACGCCGACCTCAACACGTCGCTCGCCGTGACGGCCGTCTATGATGTGCTGAAGGCAAAGACGAATGATGCCACGAAGCTCGCAGCCCTTGCCAGCTTTGACGAGGTGCTCGGCCTGAACCTGCTCTCCGCGGCAGAGAAGGCACGCAGCGCCCGGCCGGAGGAGGAGCACGACCCGGAGATCGACGCGCTCGTCGCCGCCCGTACCGAAGCAAAGCGCGCGAAGAACTGGCCGGAGGCCGACCGCATCCGCGATGAGCTGAAGGCGCGCGGCATCGAGGTCATCGATACGCCGCAGGGCGCAAAGTGGAAGCGCATCTGATCGAAGGAGATACCATATGAAGCTGATGATCCTGGACGGGAACAGCGTCATCAACCGCGCGTTTTACGGCGTGCGGCCGCTGACAACCCGTGACGGACTTTATACCAATGCGATCTACGGCTTTCTGAATATTCTGGAAAAGGAGCGCAGCGAGGAGCAGCCGGACGCGCTGTGCGTGGCCTTTGACCTGCACGCGCCGACGTTCCGCCATCTGCGTTATGACGGCTACAAGGCTACGCGCCACCCCATGCCGGAGGAGCTTGCCATGCAGATGCCGGTCATGAAGCAGGTGCTCGCCGCGATGAGCATCCCGGTCTATGCCTGCGAGGGCTGGGAGGCGGACGATGTGCTCGGCACGGTCGGCCGTCTGTGCGAGGAGGCCGGGTGGGACTGCGTTATCCTGACGGGAGACCGCGACAGCCTGCAGCTCGTCGACGAGCACGTCTCCGTGCGCCTGGTGCACACGCAGGGCGGGCAGACGCGGACGGAGCGCTATACGCCGGACGTCTTCCGCGCGGAATACGGGCTGGAGCCGAAGCGCCTCATCGATCTGAAGGCTCTTATGGGCGACAGCTCGGACAATATCCCGGGTGTAGCGGGCGTCGGGCCGAAGACGGCAAACGACCTGCTGAAGCGCTTCGGTACGCTCGACGGCGTCTATGCCAACCTTTCCCGGGAAAACATGAAGGGAAAGCTGTTTGATAAGCTCGAAAACGGCCGCGAGTCGGCCTACCTTTCCTATGAGCTGGCGACGATCCGCTGCGATGCGCCCATCGACTTCACGCCGGAGAACAATCTCATCCGGCCGCCGAAGCGCCGGGCGCTGTATGACCTGTTCACCACGCTGGAATTCCAGCGCCTCATCGACCGCCACGGCCTGCGCAGCGCTGCGTTGGAGCAGGACGAGCCGGAGGGTGCGGAGCAGGCACAGCCCGTGACAGGCTCCTGCACGCTTCTGGACGTGCAGACCCCGGAGCAGGCGCAGCCGCTGTTATCAGGCGTGACGCTCAGCATTGCTGCCGCGGACGATCTCTCTATGCTCGTGGCCGCGCCGCACATGGACGGCCCGGACCAGACGGCCTATGTGCTGCGCCGCGAAACGCTCGGAACGGACTATGTGCCGCTGCTGCAGCGCCTGTTTGCGGCGGACGTGCCGAAGACCGTGCACGACAGCAAGCCGCTGCTGCGTGCGCTGCTGGCTCTCGGCGTGGAGCCTGCGGGGATCGTGTTCGACACGGCCGTGGCGGCCTATCTGCTCGATGCGACGCGCGGGGCCTACGCCCTGCCGCAGCTGGCGCAGGACTATCTGCACATCCCGCCTGCGGACGAGGCCTCGCTCCCGCAGGAAAGCGTCCTTGCCATCCGGACGGCCTGCATCGACGGCCTGACGGAGGAGCTCGGCAAGCGCCTGCGCGAGCAGGGCATGCAGCCGCTGTTCGAGAACATCGAGCTGCCGCTGTGCCCGGTGCTGGCGCAGATGGAGCACGACGGCATCCTCGTCGACGCGCAGGCCCTGCATGACTTCGGCGAGATGCTCTCCGAGCGCATCGATGCCTGCGAGAGCCTGATCTTCGGCTATGCCGGAGAGACGTTTAACCTCAATTCCACGCGCCAGCTCGGCGTATTCCTGTTTGAAACGCTCGGCCTGCCGCCCGTCAAGAAGACAAAGAGCGGCTATTCCACAAATGCCGAGGTGCTGGAAAAGCTCCGCGACCGGCATCCTGCCGTGCAGGCCATCATGGACTACCGCATGCTCACAAAGCTGAAGTCAACCTATGCCGACGGCCTGCAGAAGGTCATCGGGCCGGACGGCCGCATCCGCACGACGTTTCAGAACACGGTCACGGCGACGGGCCGCCTGTCCTCCACGGACCCGAACCTGCAGAACATCCCCGTGCGCACAGAGCTCGGCAGCGAAATTCGCCGCATGTTCGTCCCGCGCCCCGGCTGGGTGTTGGTCGACGCGGACTACAGCCAGATCGAGCTGCGCGTGCTGGCGCATATCGCGGACGATACGCGCATGCAGGAGGCGTTCCGCTCCGGTGAGGACTTCCATGCCGTGACGGCCTCGCAGGTGTTCGGCGTGCCGCTGGAATCCGTCACGCCGCTCATGCGCCGCCATGCCAAGGCCGTGAACTTCGGCATCGTCTACGGCATCTCGGAGTTCTCCCTGGCGCAGGACATCGGCGTGTCCCGTGCGGAGGCCAAGGCCTATATCGACAGCTATCTCGAAAAATACAGCGGCGTGCGCGCCTATATGCACGATATCAAGGAGACGGCGCGCGAAAAGGGCTATGTGGAGACGATCTTCGGCCGCCGCCGCGCCATTCCGGAGATCAAAAGCTCGAATTTCAACGTCCGCTCCGGTGCGGAGCGCATCGCGCTCAACACGCCCGTGCAGGGCAGCGCGGCGGACATCATCAAGCTGGCCATGGTGCGCGTGTTCCATGCGCTCGAGGGGCTGCAGGCCAGGCTGCTGCTGCAGGTGCATGATGAGCTGATCGTCGAGTGCCCGCAGGAAGAGGCGCAGCAGGTCATGCAGATCGTCACGAATGAGATGGAGCACGCCGCTGCGCTGCGGGTCCCGCTCGTGGCCGAGGCCAAGCAGGGAGAAAGCTGGTACGCCGCCAAATGATCGAAATTCAGGAAATGACCGCCGCCGACGTGGCGGACATCGCCGCGCTGGAGCGTCTGTGCTTCTCCGCGCCTTGGAGCGAAAACTCCATTGCGGAGGAGTTGGAAACCGGCTTCAGCCTCTGGCTCGTCGCGCGGCTGGACGGCGCATTTGCGGGCTATGTCGGCGCGCAGCTCGTGCCGCCGGAGGCCGATATGATGAATCTGGCCGTCGTGCCGGAGCTGCGCCGCCGCGGTACGGCACAGGCGCTTCTGCAGGCGCTGCAGGAAAGGCTGGCTGCGCGCGGCATCGGCTCTCTGACGCTGGAGGTCCGTGCCTCCAATCTCCCGGCCCAGCGGCTCTATACCGCAGCGGGCTTTGCCTGCATCGGGCGCAGGCCCAATTACTATCTCGCGCCCCGAGAGGACGCGCTGATCCTCAGAAAGGAGCTCGATCATGCGGATCCTTGCCATTGAGTCCTCCTGCGACGAGACCGCCGTCGCCATTGTGGAGGACGGAAGACGCATCCTGACGGACTGCATCGCCTCGCAGGTGGCGCTGCACCGTGAATACGGCGGCGTTGTGCCGGAGATCGCCTCGCGCAAGCATATTGAGGCCATCTACGGTCTTGCCGAGCAGGCGCTGGAGAACACCGGCCTGACGCGCGGCGAGCTGGACGCCGTCGCCGTGACGTATGCGCCCGGCCTTATCGGCGCGCTGCTCGTCGGCGTGAATTTTGCCAAGGCGGCTGCACTGGCGCTCGATGTGCCGCTCATTCCGGTCCACCACATCAAGGGCCATATCGCGGCCAACTATCTGGCCTACCCGGACCTGGAGCCGCCGTTTCTGTGCCTTGTCGTCTCCGGCGGGCACACCATGTTCGTCGATGTCGAGGACTATACGAAGCTGCGCATTCTCGGCGGCACGCGCGACGACGCGGCCGGGGAGTGCTTCGACAAGGTCGCGCGGCTGCTCGGCATGCCATACCCCGGCGGTGCGGCCCTTGACCGCGCGGCGCAGGGCGGAGACCCGTCGCGCTATCCCATGCCCCGGCCGCACCTGAGCGGCAATCCGCTAGACCTGTCGTTCTCCGGCCTGAAGACTTCGGCCGTGAATCTCATCCATAACGCCGGGCAGAAGGGCGAGCAGATCGTCATCCCGGACCTCTGCGCCGCCTTCTCGGAGGCTGTGTGTGGCATGCTCGTGCCGCGCGCCATGCTGGCGCTGGAACAGACGGGGCGGAAAACGCTGGCCGTGGCGGGCGGCGTGGCCGCCAACAGCCGCATCCGCGCTGCGCTGCAGCGGGAGACGGCCGCCCGCGGCGTGCGCCTTTGCATGCCGCCGCTGTCGCTGTGCGGTGACAACGGAGCGATGATCGGCGCGCAGGCGTATTATGAGTATCTCGCTGGCAACATCGCCGACCAGACGCTCAACGCCTATGCCACGCGCTCCATGGAGGGCGAGGCCTTATAAGGTCCAAAAAATCAATGCAGGATGTCGATCGGCATCCTGCATTTTAATTTCCTGTTACCTGTCTGTAAATTTTTGTCACAAACGGGGTTATGTCAACTCCGGAACATGGCACTGCTGTGCAGAGGCGTTTTTGCAGGGCTGTGCACAACTGCCCGAAATCCCCGCGAAAGCCCGCTAAATCAGGGGTCCTGCTGTGCACAACCTTGTGCAGAATGTGAATAACTCCTGTGGATGGCAGTTTTGCCCTTCATTATTGTCAACTTCCGACCGGATCGGCCTGCGGGCAGAAAAGGAAATGATTCCTGCATTTTTGTCACTGCGCAGGAACGGCAAACGGCTTCCCGGCCAGCACGACCTCGCGCAGGAAGCGGAACGTCTCCTTTTCGCCGCGGTCGCGCAGCATGGTCAGCACATAGAGAAGCTCGCGGCGCGTGTCCGGGTGCATCATCGAGCCGTCGCGGACCTCCTCGGCGTGGACGAGATAGTTGAGGGCATCGGCGTCCGTGTAGGCGCTGCCGTGGTAAATTTTACAGGCGGCGATGCGGTCCATGACCATCTCCACAAAGAATTTTCGCGGCATCGGCACGGCGCGGTAGACCTTCGTCTTCGGGTCGATGTCCGTCCAGTATTCGTAGTGGTGGCGGTTGCGGCCCTTGTGGTGCATCCATGCGGCGGAGTAGCCGTAGAGCTCGCGCTCATAGGAGTTCGGGCTGCGCGTGCCCTGATAGTATTTTGCGCCGGTCCAGAACTCTGTGGGGGAGTATTTGGACAGGTCGTGCGTCAGGCCGCGCCAATACAGCCCGACGCGGAAGCAGTGACTGCACACCTTCCAGCGGTGGCGCGTGATGGTACAGAAATGTTTCCATGGATGCATTTGTGATCGTTCCCTTCAGGTTTCTTTTGTCAGTGCGTCCTCCAGCTTCTGCAGGGCGCGTTTTTCGATGCGGCTGACGTAGCTGCGGCTGATGCCGCACTGCACGGCGATCTCCCGCTGTGTCAGCGGCTTGCGGTTGCCCAGCCCGTAGCGCAGCAGAATGATGCGCTGCTCGCGCGGGGTCAGGCAGGTGTTCACGGCGGCGTGGAGCCTGCCGTAGATCTCTTTTTCGGACAGCTGCTCGAACAGATCCTCCTCCGAGCAGATCACGTCCATCAGCGACAGCGCGTTGCCATCCCGCCCGGTCTCGATGCATTCCGAGAGCGAAACGTCTGACGCGCTCTTCCGCTGCCCGCGGAAGTACATGAGGATCTCATTTGCAATCCACCCGGCGGAGCGTCACGCACAGCGTTTCGCCGTCCCAGCGGAGCTGCTCCGTCAGGGCCTCAAGGACGCGCTGCGTCCGGCGGATGGTGTCCAGGCAATCGCGGAGCACGAGGGGGACACGGTCCGGCGGCGCAGGGGAGGATTCAGGCAGGCCGCGCCGCAGCCCCCAGAGTGCGGCCGCCAGCGCGGCATGGTCCTCCGGCAGGGCGCAGAGCATGGCGCGCACGGCGGCGTCTGCTGCAGTGCCAGGAACGTTCGGGCAGCTGCATTGTTCCCGTCCGCCGGTCGATTTCGCACGGCAGACATAGGAAAAGCGCTCGCCGTCTGCCGCGCGGCGGTACTTGGCATACATCGGTCTGCCGCAGCGGCACTGCAGCAGACCGGCTAACAGGGCGGGCGTCTCGTGCTCCGTACGCGGCGTGCGGCAGTCCGTCCGCCGGAGCCGCTCCTGCACGGCGGCCCACTGTGAGCCGGGGATGAGCCCGGGGTGCTGCCCAACCGCAACGATCCAGGCCTCCGGCGGCAGGGCGACGGCGGTGCGGCCGCGGGACTGATCCGTGCGGTGATAGGCAAGGACGCCGTGCCGCCCGTCAAATTCCTCCTGCGCGGCGGAAAGCTCCGTGCCTGCTGCCCGGAGCCAGGCAAGCATATCCGCATCCGCCCGCGCATAGACCGGGTTGTGCAGGATATCGCGCACGGCGTGGCGCGTGAACGCGTTGCCGTTTTTTGTGGTAAGACCGTGCTCCTGCAGTCCCTTTACAACGGCTGTCAGAGAGCCGAGGCGTGCGAACAGGCTGTACATGGCCTTGACGGTCTCCGCCTCCTCCGGAACGAGCCGCAAGCGGCAGGCACGCTTTGTGCGCCCGTCGACGGTGACGGCCTGCACGGCCTCCGAGGAAAAGCCGGTCGGCGTGATGCCGCCGAGCCAGCGGCCGGTCTTGGCCAGCTCACGGAGGTTGTCGCGGATGCGCTCTGCGATGGTCTCGCGCTCAAGCTGCGAGAAGACGGACGCGATGTACATCATGGCGCGTCCCATGGGCGTGGACGTGTCAAACTGCTCCCGGATGGAGACAAACGCCACGTTCAGCTGTGCAAGCCGCTCAATGAGGGCGGTGAAGTCCCCGATACTGCGGCTGATCCGGTCGAGCCGGTAGACGATGAGCATACGGAAGCGCCCGGCCTCGGCCGCGCGCATCATCCGCCGGAAGGCGGGGCGGTTCAGGTCCCCGCCGGAGAAGCCGTCATCTTCAAAAATTTCCGGCTCCGGCGCGTCCGGCTCGTGCGCGCGGAGATACTGGCGGCATAGCTCGATCTGGTTGCCCACGCTTTCACCCTTGCCGGTGAAGCGGGATTTTCGGGAGTAGATCGCAATGCCTTGTTCGTGCAATGGCAGCACCACCCTGCTATGTGATGTGCTCTCCTTCATGATAGCATAAGGAGGCAGGAAAGTAAATGCCGCCCGGCTGGAATTTATGCCCGGCTGCGGCAGATACCTTTGTACAATGCAAACAAAATCAGGAAAAATTTCCGAATAATTGTTGACAAAACCGTGTAGAAAATGGTATTGTAAAAAGGGCGCGGGAAGGACCGCGCCGGGATAACACCGGAACTGAATAAGTGTCGGATGATTGGTCCGGGAGAGACCGCGCGCTGCGCGGCGCCGAAGGGGAATGCAGAAGCTCTCAGGCAAAAGGGTCGGGCGATGACGACACTCCGAAGAGTGCGGCGGCAGCCGCACGCCGAAGGTGCAACCTGCCGGAAACGGCGGGGAATCTCTCAGGTAATGGACGGAGGCACGAAGCCAAGGGGCCGTGTGTCTCAGACTGTCAAAAAAACTGCCAAGCCAAAAGCTTCGGAGGGAAGAAAAAGTGTGAAAGGAAACCGTCAGGGTGTCCTTTCGCGTTTGATCACCCGCCGCAGCGGCAGAATTGCAAAATATTACTACAAAATTTTATTTTGCAATTCTGAATGCAGCTTGGCGAAAAGACCCGAAGGGACTTTTTGACAAGCTGAGGCACGAAGCCATGGGGCTTTGTGTCTTTTTTCATATCCGGCGGCCGCAGAACGCGGCGAAATCATAAAGGAGGAACCCAGTAATGAGCGAACTCAAGCGCACCCAGCTCTATGACGTCCATGTAGCGGCAGGCGCCTCTATGGTGGATTTCGGCGGATGGGAGATGCCCATCCAGTACCCCAGTGGCATTGTGGCGGAGCACCTGTATACCCGCCATGCCTGCAGCCTCTTTGACGTCTCCCATATGGGCCGCGTGCTCGTCGAGGGCCCGGACCGCGTTGCCTTTCTGCAGCATGTGCTCAGCAGCAACGTCGAGAGTCTGGACCTCAACATGGCGCAGTACTGCATCATCCCCACCGAGAACGGCTCCGCCGTCGACGACGCCTATCTCTACCGCTTTGAAGAGGAACGGTTCCTGCTTGTCGTAAATGCGGCGAACACGGAAAAGGACCTTGCGCACCTGCGCGAGGCAATGAAGAACTATAACTGTACCATGACGGAGATCACGAAGGACTGGGCGGCCATTGCCGTGCAGGGCCCGAAGTGCAAAGACATCCTCATGACGCTCTCCGGCGGCGTGCAGCTCACCGAGCCGATGAAGAACGCGCTCGGCACCGTCACGCTCGAGGGCCGTCTGGTCCGCGTGGCCAAGACGGGCTACACGGGCGAGCCGCTCGGCTTTGAGGTCTACTGCCGCAGTGAGGACGCCGCCTGGCTGTGGAACCGCCTTGTGGAGCTCGGCGCAAAGCCCGCCGGTCTCGGCGCGCGCGACACGCTCCGCCTCGAGGCTGCTCTGCCGCTGTACGGCCATGAGATGGGCCTTGATCCCGCCGGAAACGAGATGCCGATCTTCGCCGTGCCGCTGGCCAAGTTTGCCGTCAGCTTTGCGCCCCAGAAGGGCGACTTTATCGGCCGCAAGCCGCTCGAGCAGCAGTTTGCCGCCTTCAAGCGCATCATGAACCGCGACTTCAGCGATCTGTCTGTGCTGCCGCGCCGCATCCAGCCCATCACGCTGCTCGACCGCGGCGTCATGCGCGCCGGTATGCCCGTCTACCGCGGTGAGAAGCAGGTCGGCTGGGTGACGAGCGGCACGATGGTTCCGTATTACGTCGCCGAGGGCGAGGGCCTGCAGACCGTCATCACCGACGAGACGGCCAAGCGCGCCATCGGCCTGTGCTACATCGACAGCGACATCCTCACGGATGACACCGTGGAGGTCGATATCCGCGGCAAGCGGCTCAAGGCCGTCATTCCCGCGAACCACATGAGCGTCAGCGCGCCGCCGTTCGCGCGTCCGCTGCTGTATCGCCCGGAGGAGAAGGATCCCGTCGGCTCTCTCGAGAACCTGCCCGGCAAGGCCTTCGAGCTGCTGAAGAAGGCCGAGGAGAACCACCTGTGGCGCCAGAAACAGTGCATCAACCTCATTCCGTCCGAGAATACGCCGAGCCACGCCGTGCAGATGCTCAGCGCCAGCGACCCCAGCTGCCGCTATGCCGAGCACAAGAAGGTCCTGTCGTTCTATGACAAGGATATCTTCTATTATCAGGGCACGAAGTTCATCGACGAGGTCGAGCGCCTGCTCGTCGAGCAGATGCGCCTGTACCTCGGCTGCGCGCAGGTCGAAACGCGCGTCGTCAGCGGCCAGATGAGCAATATGGCCACGTTCTCCGCCCTCATGGACTGGAAGAACCGCCTCGACCGCAAGCACACGCCGCAGCGCCTCGGCTATGTCATGAACAACCACATCATCAAGGGCGGCCACCTGTCGGCCCAGCCCATGGGCGCGCTGCGCGACTACGTTGCCGTCGATCCGAAGACGGAGCGCACGGCCGTCGTGAACTTCCCGGTATGCCGCGACAACATCTATAAGATCGACGTCGAGGGCACGAAGAAGCTCATCGACGAGTACCGCCCCGAGCTCATCATCTTCGGCAAGAGCATGGTCCTGCACCGCGAGCCGGTCGCAGAGATCCGCGCCTTTGTCGATGCGCAGAACATCCCCACGACGATCATGTACGATATGGCCCATGTGCTCGGCCTCATCGGCGACCATTTCCAGAACCCGTTTGCGGACGGCGCGGAGATCGTCACTGGCTCGACGCACAAGACGTTCTTCGGCCCGCAGCGCGGCGTCATCGGCGTGAATTATCAGCGCGAGGACCTCAAGTGGGGCCTGTGGGAGGCCATTGAGAGCCGCACGTTCCCGGGCAGTGTCTCGAACCACCACCTCGGCACGCAGCTCGGCATGCTGATGGCTGCCTATGAGATGAACCACTTCAAGGATGCCTATCAGAGCGCCATCATCGCCAATGCAAAGCACTTCGCCCGCGCGCTCAAGGCGCAGGGCCTCGATGTGCAGGGCGATCCCGCCATCGACTACACCGAAACGCATCAGGTCATCGTCTCCGTCGGCTACGGCACCGGTCCCGAGGTCGCCGAGCGGCTCGAGGAGAACAACGTCATCGTGAACTATCAGACCACGCCGGAGGAAGAGGGCTTCACCGCCAGCGGCGCGCTGCGCATGGGCGTCAGCGAGATGACGCGCTTCGGCTTCGGCCCGGCAGAGTTCGACGAGCTGGCCGCGCTGATGGCAGACTGCATCCTGCGCGGCAAGGATATCTCAGAGGATGTCGTTCGCCTGCGCAGCCGCTTCACGAAGATGCACTACTGCTTCAACGACGCGGAGTTCAACGCCGCGCTCGATCGCTTCGCCGGAGAGATCGGCTTCTGAAATCAACAAAGTCCGCCCCGCGGAAGCGGGGCGGAAAACCGACATGAAAAATACTGAAAAATTTATCTGGGAGGAACTACCATGAATTATCCTGTTGAGCTGCAGTACACGAAGTCCCACGAGTGGGTGAAGACCGAGGGCGACGTCACGGTCGTCGGCATTTCCGACTTCGCGCAGGATGCGCTGGGCGACGTCGTGTTTGTGAATCTGCCCGGCGTCGGTGACGAGGTCACGGCAGAAGAGGCCTTCGGCGATGTCGAGTCCGTCAAGGCCGTCAGCGATCTCGTCAGCCCGGTCACCGGCGTGGTGCTCGAGGTCAACGAGGAGCTGCTGGACCATCCCGAGCTGCTGAACAGCGATCCCTACGGCAACTGGCTCATCAAGGTCGAGCAGGTGACCGATACGGAAGAGCTGCTGGATGCCGCTGCCTACGAGGCCTTCTGCGCGCAGGAGGGCTGACATGGGCAGCTATGTTCCCAACACCCCCGAAGAGCGGCAGGAGATGCTGCGGGCCATCGGCCTGCACGACTTCCGCGAGCTCTACGGCGATGTGCCCGCGTCCATGTATCTGGACCGGCCGCTCGATCTGCCGTCCGGCATGAGCGAGCTGGAGGTGCGGCGGACCATGACGGAGCTGGCAGGGGAGAACCGTGTGTTTTCCACCATTCTCCGCGGCGCCGGAGCCTATGACCACTACATCCCCTCCATCGTGAAGTATATCCCGGCGAAGGAGGAGTTTCTGACAGCCTACACGCCCTATCAGGCGGAGCTGAGCCAGGGTATCCTCCAGTCCATCTTTGAATATCAGACCATGATCTGCGAGCTGACGGGCATGGATGTCTCCAATGCGTCCGTCTATGACGGCGCGACAGCCGCCGCCGAGGCAGCAGCCATGTGCCGCGACCGCAAGCGCCGCGTGACGCTGATCTCCGGCGCGGCCCATCCCGACGTTATCAACACCGTCCGTACCTACTGCTACGGCACGGGCGACGAGCTGCGCGTCATCCCCGTCAAGGACGGAAAGACCGATCCGGACGCCCTGCGCGAGCTTCTGACGGCCGGGGACGTCTCCGGCGTGTGCATCCAGCAGCCGAACTTCTTCGGCCAGCTTGAGGACGCCGAAGCGCTCGGCGAGATCATCCATGCAGCGGGCGCGCTGTATATCCTCAGCTGCAACCCCATTGCCCTCGGCATCCTGAAAACGCCGAAGGAGTGCGGCGCGGATATCGCAGTCGGCGAGGGACAGCCGCTCGGTATGCCCCTCGGCTGGGGCGGCCCGTATCTCGGCTTCATGGCCGCTACGTCGAAGCACATGCGCAAGCTGCCGGGCCGTATCGTCGGCCAGACGGTCGATTCGCGCGGCGAGCGCTGTTTTGTCCTGTCGCTGCAGGCGCGCGAGCAGCACATCCGCCGCGAGAAGGCCAGCAGCAACATCTGCTCGAACGAGGCGCTGTGCGCGCTGACGGCGGGCGTTTATCTCTCCGCCATGGGCCCCGAGGGCCTTGCCGAGGCTGCGCGCCAGAGCATGGCCAAGGCGCACTATCTCGCCCGCGGCCTTGCGGCCATCGAGGGCGTGACGCTGCGCTATTCCGGTGAATTCTTCCATGAGTTTGTCACGGATCTGCCGAAGCAGGACGAGATCCTTGCTGCGCTGGAGCAGGCCGATATCCTCGGCGGTCTTCCGCTGGAGGGCGGCATCCTGTGGTGCGCCACGGAGAAGGTCCCGCGCGAAGCGCTGGACCGCACCATCGCCATCGTGAAGGAGGTGCTGAGCAAATGAAGCTGATCTTTGAGCGAAGCGTTCCCGGCCGCCGCTGCAGCATCCTCCCGGCGTGTGACGTCGAGGAGACACCGCTGCCGGAGTCTCTGCGCCGCGCGGAGGCTCCCGTTCTGCCGGAGCTGAGCGAGCAGGACCTCAGCCGCCACTATACGGAGCTGAACCACCACGTCCACGGCGTGAACTGCGGCTTCTATCCGCTCGGCTCCTGCACCATGAAGTATAATCCCCGCATCAACGAGGAAATGGCTGCGCTGCCCGGCTTTACGGGTATCCATCCGCTGGCTCCCGCCCACACGGTGCAGGGCTGCCGCCGCGTGCTGGAGCTGGCACAGCAGTATCTGTGCGAGATCACGGGCATGGACGGCATGACATTCCAGCCCGCAGCCGGTGCGCACGGCGAATTCACGGGCGTCCTGCTCATCAAGCAGTATCACGATGCCCGCGGCGATAAGAAGCGCACGAAGATCATCGTTCCGGATTCCGCGCATGGCACGAACCCGGCTACAGCTGCCATGTGCGGCTATCAGGTCGTGAATATCCCGTCCGCGCCGAACGGCTGCGTCGATCTCGAGGCGCTCAAGGCCGTGCTCGGCGACGACACCGCCGGACTGATGCTGACGAACCCGAACACCGTCGGCATTTTTGACGAAAACATTCTGGAGATCACGCGTCTTGTCCACGAGGCGGGCGGCCTGTGCTACTATGACGGCGCGAATCTGAACGCCGTCATGGGCGTCGTGCGCCCCGGCGACATGGGCTTTGACTGCATCCATCTGAATCTGCACAAGACGTTCTCCACGCCGCACGGCGGCGGCGGCCCCGGCGCGGGCGCGGTCGGCTGCAAGGACTTCCTGAAGCCCTATCTGCCGCATTCCGCCACGCTGGACGGCGTGGGTCACATCCAGGTGCGCGCCTTTGCGGGCAACTTCCTCGTCGTGGTGCGTGCACTGGCCTATCTGCTCACGCTCGGCCGCGAGGGCGTTCCCGAGGCGGCACAGAATGCCGTTCTGAACGCAAACTATCTCATGCGCCGCATGGCGGGCACGTTCCGCCCGGCGTTTGACCGCATCTGCATGCATGAATTCGTTCTCGATCTGAGCGAGTTCAAGAAGGAGACCGGCGTCTCTGCGCTGGACGTCGCCAAGACGCTCATCGACTATGGCATGCATCCGCCCACAATGTACTTCCCGCTCATCGTGCATGAGGCCCTCATGCTCGAGCCGACGGAGACCGAGAGTCGGGAAACGCTCGACGAGGCGGCGGAAATTTTCCGCAAGCTCTATGAGCTTGGCCACAAGGACCCGGAATACATGCACGCTGCGCCGCATCATGCGCAGATCGGCCGTCCGGATGAGGTGCAGGCTGCCCGCAATCCCATCCTGAGGTGGACGCGCGCATGATCCGGAAGCTGCTGTACCTCTGCACGGACAACACCGATCCGTATCATAACCTCGCGCTGGAGCAATACCTGACCGATACGGTCCCGGCGGATATCTGCATCCTCTATCTGTGGCAGAACCGCCATACCGTGGTCATCGGCCGGAATCAGAATGCCTGGCAGGAGTGCCGCACGGCGCTTCTGGAGCAGGACGGCGGGAAGCTCTCCCGCCGCCTCTCCGGCGGCGGCGCTGTGTATCACGATATGGGAAATCTGAATTTCACGTTCAGCCTGCCCACGGCGGAGTACGATCTGCACCGGCAGCAGCGTGTGATCGTCGAGGCCTGCCGCTCCCTCGGCATCGAGGCGAGCTTCTCCGGGCGCAACGACATTCTGGCCGCCGGGCGGAAATTCTCCGGCAATTCGTTCTATCACCACAACGGCTGCTCGTTCCACAACGGGACGCTGCTCGTCTCGGTCGACATGGCCAACCTCGGCAAATACCTGACGCCGTCGCAGCGCAAGCTGCAGAGCAAGGGCGTCGCGTCCGTGCCGTCGCGCGTTGTGAACCTGTCCGAGCTGCATCCGGGTCTGCGCATTTCGCAGATGCAGCAGGCCATGGCGCAGGCGTTTGCGGATGTCTACGGTCTGCCGGTCACCACGATCACGGAATCGCAGCTCGATGCCGCGGAGATCGAGGCCCGCCGCATGCGCTTTGCCTCCTATGACTGGATCTACGGCAGAGCGCAGCCGTTCCCGTTCTCCTGCGGAGCGCGCTACCCCTGGGGCGAGATCACGCTGGAGCTGCAGGTCGAGGAGGGCGTCTGCCGCGATGCGGCCGTCTACACTGATTCGATGGACGCGGAGTTTGCCGCGCCGCTGGCGGAGGCCCTGCGCGGCTGCCGCTTCCGCGTGGCGGACCTGTGCGGCCGCGTGCGCGAGGTGGCCGCCTGCTGTCAGATCGCGGACGACCTGTGCGCCCTGCTCGGCGAGCAGGAAATTTGAAAGGAGTGCCTATGGCAGACTATCAACTCATCGTCATCGGCGCGGGCCCCGGCGGCTATACCGCCGCACTGCGCGCCGCGAAGCTTGGCCTGCATACGGCTGTTATTGAGGACCGCGAGTGCGGCGGCACCTGCCTGAACCGCGGCTGTGTGCCGACGAAGGCTCTGCTGCACGCCTCGCAGGTCTGGAGCGATGCGCACCACTGCGCGGGCGTCTGCGCAGATGGCGCGAGCCTCGACCTTCCGGCGCTGTACCGCCACAAGGACGAAATTTCGCAGACGCTCAGCAGCGGCATCGAGGGCCTGTTCCGCAGCGCGAAGGTCACGCTCCTGCGCGGCCGCGCCCGCATCACAGCTCCCGGCTGCGTCGAGATCACCGGGCAGGATGCCGGGACCGTCACGGCGGAGCATATCCTCATCGCCACCGGCTCCGTTCCGGCCCGCCCGCCCATTCCCGGCCTGGAGCTTGCCATGACCTCGGACGAGCTGCTTAAGGGAACGGACCGCCTCTACCGCTCCATCGTCATCATGGGCGGCGGCGTCATCGGCGTGGAATTTGCCACGTTCTACAGCGACCTCGGCTGCGAGGTTACCGTGATCGAGGGCCTTGACCGCCTGCTGCCCGGCATGGACCGCGAGCTCGGTCAGAACCTTGCACAGCTGCTCAAGAAGCAGGGCGTGCGCGTGTTTGCCAACTCCATGGTCCAGCGCGTCGAGCAGGGCAAGGACGGTCTGACCGTCCACTTTACCACCCGCGGCAAGGAGGACTTCGTCACGGGCGAGGCCGTGCTCTCGGCCTTCGGCCGCAGCCCGAACTGGAAGGGCCTGTTCGCAGACGGCCTCCAGCCGGAGACGGACGGCCGCCGCATCCATACGGATGAAAACGGGCAGACGAGCATTCCCGGCATCTATGCCATCGGCGATGTTTCGTCGCCGGTGCAGCTGGCCCACGTCGCGGCGGCGCAGGGAACGGCTTGCGTGGAGCGGCTTGCGGGCCGCACGCCGAGCGTCCGGCTGGACCTCGTCCCCGGCTGCGTCTATTGCCGCCCGGAGATCGCCTCCGTCGGCCTGACCGAGGCCGACGGCAAGGCGCGCGACATCCCGGTCAAGGTCGGCAAGTGCACGCTTTTTGCCAACGCCCGCACCATGATCGCAGGCACCGGCCGCAGCTTTATGAAGGTCGTCGCCCACGCGCAGACCGGCGTGCTGCTCGGCGCGCAGCTCATGTGCGAGCATGCGACCGATATGATCGGCCAGCTCAGTCAGGCCATTGCCAACGGCATGACGGCCCGCCAGCTGCTGGCAGCCATGCGCCCGCACCCGACGTTTGAAGAGGCGCTCGGCGAGGCGCTCGAGGAGCTCGTCGCGAAGCTGCCGGAATAAGCCCCGCCGCCCCGGCATAGGATGTCCGCGGGGGGATCGTATGGAAGGGGAACTTCGCATTCGCGTGCTCCGGCCGGACCAGCCGGAGGCGCTTCTGGCGCGCCGCGTGGCGCAGGTGCATGCCGCTCTGCTTGAGGAGCTGCTGCCAGAGCTGGCGCCGACGCCGGAGGAGCAGGCTGCGCTGCTGGATGCCATGCTTTCTGCGCTTTCTGAAACATAAGGCAGCACCGCACGATTTAGCGAGAGCATTCGGCGAGATGTTTTTCGTCGAGACAAGGTTTGAAAAGTGCAGATGTACTTTGTGTACCTCAAACTTTTCAAACCGATAGATCGGTGAAAAATATCCGGCGAAGGCCGAAGCTGCAATTGTGCTGTGCTGCCAAAACAAAAACGGGATCGCTGCTTGCGCAGCGGTCCCGTTTTGTGAGCCGGAAGGGGAAATGACGCCCCGGCGGATGTATTGCATTTTCAACACACCTTGCCGCATACGTTGCAAGGCGCGCGCCCTTTTTCGGGTCGAAAGTCGAGATGCCCTTGATGAGTCCAATGGTGCCGATGGAGATCAGGTCCTCCTGATCGGAGGTCTGCGTGTAGTATTTCTTCATGATGTGCGCTACGAGGCGGAGATTCCGCTCGATGAGCACATTGCGCGCCTCCAGATCGCCCTGTGCGGCGCGCTCGAGATACTCCCGCTCCTCCCGCGCCGTCAGCGGCTTCGGAAAGGAACCGCCGTTCGACAGGCGCAGGGAATACAGCATGCTGCTGATGATGAGCCATACGGCCAGCATAAGAAACCACCCCCTGCCACTGTATTCCCGAGCGGCAAGTCCATATACCGGCCGAAAGATACAAAAAACCTCTCCCGGAGACCCGGGAGAGGTTTTTGCGGATAAACTCAGACCTTCTCCTTGACCTTGGCGGCCTTGCCGAGGCGGTTGCGGAGGTAGTAGAGCTTCGCACGGCGGACCTTGCCGCGGCGAACGGTCTCGACCTTCACGATGCTCGGAGAATGAACGGGGAAAACCTTCTCGCAGCCGACGCCGTAGCTCAGGCGGCGGACGGTGATGGACTCCTCAATGCCGCCATGCTTGCGGGCAATGATCGTTCCCTCGAACACCTGCACTCTCTCACGAGCGCCTTCCTTGATTTTCACATGAACGCGAACGGTGTCGCCGACATTCATCTGCGGCAGTTCTTCCTTCATGTACTGGCTGGTCAGAGCCTTCATCAGATCCATAATGTTTGTCCTCCTCATTTATTAGGCGTTCGTGCAAGTGTTGACATCACCGCAGAGGACCGCCCATTCACAGACTTGATTAGTTTACCACAAAACCGTGCAGAATGCAAGCAAAACTTTCATTTTTTCTTCGGAAAACGAATGGGAACGCGGAATGTGATTTTTTTGTGAATTTCTGTCGGACTGGGTGCTTTTTCACGGGAGCTGTGCTATAATGACCGGAGAAAATGCTGATTTGAGGGACTGTTATGAAACAAAAATCCAAGCAGCCGCATCTGCGCGTCTATCGCCAGATCCCGATGCTGCAGGCAGACCCGGCAGAGGGCCTTTCTCCGCAGGAGATCAAGCTCCGGCAGAGCAACGGCCTGAGCAACATTATGCCGCCGTCCAATACGAAGTCCGAGGGGCAGATCATCAAGGAGAATGTCCTGACCTTCTTCAACCTGATCTTCCTGGTGCTGGCGCTGTGCCTGTGCCTTGTCGGCTCGTTCAAGAATCTGATGTTTCTGCTCGTCGCTGTGGCTAACACAGTCGTCGGCAGCTTTCAGGAGATCCGCGCTAAGCGCGCCGTCGATAAGCTGACGCTCGTCGCGGCGGGAACGGCGAAGGCCATCCGCTCCGGCCAGCGCGTCTCCGTGCGGACGGATCAGCTTGTCCGCGATGACATCGTGGAATTTGCGGCGGGCGACCAGATCTGCGCGGATGCCGTCGTGCGTGACGGACAGCTGCAGGTCAATGAGTCTCTGCTGACTGGCGAGGCCGATGCCATTCTGAAAAATCCGGGCGACACGCTGAAGTCCGGCAGCTTTGTGATCTCCGGCCGCGCCCGCGTGCAGCTGACGCATGTCGGCTCGGAGAGCTATGCGGCAAAGCTGGCGGCCGAGGCGCGGCGCAATGTCCGCTCTACAAAGTCCGAGATGATGCTCTCCCTGACAAAGCTCATCACGGTCGTCGGCATCGCGCTCATCCCGCTCGGCATCATCCTGTTCCTGCGTCATTTCCTGTCCGTGTTCCAGGGCCTGCCGCTGCGCGACTCCGTGGAATCCACGGTCTCGGCCCTGATCGGCATGATCCCGGAGGGCCTTTACCTGCTGACGAGCGTCGCCATCGCGGCCAGCTGCCTGAAGCTCTCGCGCAAGCGCGTGCTCGTGCAGGATATGAACTGCATCGAGACGCTGGCCCATGTGGACGTGCTCTGCGTGGATAAGACCGGCACGATCACGGAGCCGACCATGGAGGTCACGGACGTCTATCCGCTGAACTCCGAGCGCTTCAGCTACGACGATATCGAGAAAATTCTCGCAGCGTTCTACCACGGCGAAGAGCCGGATAACGAGACGGCCCGCGCCATGGGCCAACAGTTCGCGGGCGAGACGACTTGGCGCGCCGTCAAGCGCATGGCCTTCTCGTCCTCCACAAAGTGGTCGGGCGCCGATTTCGGTGAAAATGGCCGCTATGTGGTCGGCGCGCCGGAATTCATCATGGGCGACCGCTATGATTCCATCCGAAGTGAGGCGGAGCCGTGGTCCGAGCGCGGCTGCCGTGTGCTGCTGCTCGCGGCCTATGACACGGCGTTCGACGACGGCCCGCTGCAGAGCGCTCACGTCGCGCCCATTGCACTTGTCTTCCTGTCAAACCTGCTGCGCCCCGACGCGCAGGAGACGTTCCGCTATTTTGCCAGTCAGGGCGTGTCTGTCCGTGTTATCTCGGGCGATAACCCGATCACGGTCGCGCAGGTCGCGGCCCGTGCCGGCATCGAGAATGCCGATCGTTATGTCGATGCAATGACCCTCTCCACGGAGCAGGACTTCGAGGAGGCTGTCAAGTATTACACCGTCTTCGGCCGCGTCACGCCGGAGCAGAAGCGCTATCTTGTCCGCGCCTTCCAGAAGCAGGGCCATACGGTCGCCATGACGGGCGACGGCGTCAATGACGTGCTGGCGCTGAAGGATGCCAACTGCGGAATCGCCATGGCCTCCGGCAGTCAGGCTGCCTCGCAGGTTGCACAGATCGTGCTGCTCAATTCCCAGTTCAGTGCGATGCCAGCCATCGTGGCGGAGGGCCGCCGCGTCATCAATAACATCCAGCGCGCGGCCTCGCTGTTCCTCGTGAAGAATATTTTCTCGTTTGCGTTGACGCTCCTGCTGCTGTTCATCGACATGCCCTATCCGCTGCTGCCTATCCAGCTGTCGCTCATCAGCACGTTTACCATCGGCATCCCGTCGTTTTTCCTCGCGCTGGAGCCGAATTACGCGCGCGTGGAGGGCAAATTCATGCGCAACGTCATTCGGCGGGCCATGCCGGGCGGCCTGACGAACCTGACGATCGTGCTGCTGGCCGGGTTCTTTACCTCGACGTTCGGCCTGAGCAATGAGCAGCTCAACACGATCTGCGTCTGGGTCATGTCCGCCGTCGGCCTCGTTACGCTGTATCATGTCTCCGTCCCGTTCACGCGCCTGCGCCTCGCTGTGCTGGCTGCCATGACGGCGGCGATGCTGTTCTGCCTGCTCGTCATCCCGGCGTTCTTCGACCTCCCGGCGCTCAATGCCAGCTCGGCCCTCATCCTCGTTACGCTCCTGCTGGCCTGCCCGACCGTGATGCGCTTCTTCCGCGTCATCTTCGATAAGCGCGTCGCCAAGCTCGACCTGGCTCCGGCTAAGAAGCAGAAGAAAAAGCGCCACCGTTTTGAAAAGTAAAAAACGCTCCGCAGGCAGCCTGAACGGCTTCCTGCGGAGCGATTTTTCTGCCTTAATAGTTCTCGGCGTGGAGCTCAAAATAGCTCTGCGGATGATTGCACACGGGGCAGACCTCCGGAGCGGCCGTGCCGACAACAATGTGGCCGCAGTTGCGGCACTCCCAGATCTTGACCTCGCTCTTTGCGAAGACGGCGGCCGTCTCCACATTGTGCAGCAGGGCGCGATAGCGCTCCTCGTGATGACGCTCGACCTCGCCGACCATGCGGAAGCGGGCTGCCAGCTCCGGGAAGCCCTCTGCCTCGGCCGTTTTGGCAAAGCCTGCATACATGTCCGTCCACTCGTAGTTCTCGCCCTCTGCGGCCGCTGCGAGGTTCTCGGCCGTGCTACCGATGCCGGCCAGCTCCTTGAACCACAGCTTGGCGTGCTCCTTCTCGTTGTCCGCCGTCTTCAGGAACAGCGCCGCGATCTGCTCGTAGCCCTGCTTCTTTGCTACGGAGGCAAAGAAGGTGTATTTGCTGCGGGCCTGCGATTCGCCTGCGAAGGCGGCCTGCAGGTTCTTTTCCGTCTGCGTGCCGGCGTATTTTGTGGTTTTTGCCATGATGATCGTCTCCTGTTATTGATTTGTTATTGTCTCGGCCGGGGCTGCGTCCGGTGCAGCCTCAGCGGCCTTGATGCGCTGATACATGTCCTGCATCTGCCGGTCGATTTCGGCTATCTTCCCGGCACAGGCAAGCATTTCTTCATTGATCCCCGCGGGCAGGCGGCTGCGGTCAGCCTTGTAGCGGATATCGTGCTCCAGACTGGCCCAGAAGTCCATGGCGATGGTACGGATCTGAACCTCCGCCAGCACCTGCTCTGTCCGGTCCGAAAGGTAGACCGGCACGCGCAGGTCCAGATGCAGGGAGCGGTAGCCATTGTAGTTCGGCGTTTTGATATAGTCCTGCCGCTTGACGATCTCCAGATCCTGCTGGCGCTCGACCATCTCCGCCACGCGGTAGACGTCGTCGATGTAGCTGCACACGACGCGCACGCCCGCAATATCGTTGACATTCTGCATGGCGGACTCCAGCGTCAGGGGCAGGCCCTTCTTCAGGAGCTTTGCCGCGATGCTCTCGGGGGATTTGACGCGGCTTTCAATATGGTGGATGGGATTGCGTGCGTACAGCACGTTGAATTCACTGTTCAGAACCTCAAACTTCAAGGTGAGCTGCCGCCCTGCAGCGGCGTAGAGATTCCGCATGACAAGAAACGCATGCGCGTTTTCCAGCAGCGGCGCGGTGGAACAATCCATAACGCATCCCTCCTGTAAATGGCTTTAACGGGCCTCCAGACGGTCCAGCTCGGCCTGCCAGACTGCGGCGCAGGCATCGCTCGGCATACGCCAGTCGCCGCGCGGCGAGAGCGTGACGGAGCCGACCTTCGGGCCGTCGGGCAGGCAGCTGCGCTTGAACTGCTGGATGAAGAAGCGGCGGTAGAAGTTTTTCAGCCAGTGCAGCAGCGTCTCTGCGGGGTATTTCCCGGCAAATGCGGTCTGCGCCAGCCGGTAAATTTTTTCCGGCCCGAAGCCGAAGCGAAGCACATAGTAGAGGTAGAAGTCGTGCAGCTCATAGGGACCGACAAGGGACTCCGTCTGCTGCGCGATCTCGCCGGTTTCCGTCGCGGGGAGCAGCTCCGGGCTGACAGGCGTGTCGAGAATGTCGAGCAGCACGCGGCGCAGGGCGGGACTCTGGGCCGTGTCCGCCTCATAGCGCACAATGTGGCGCACGAGCGTCTTCGGAACCCCCGCGTTTACGCCGTACATGCTCATATGGTCACCGTTGTACGTCGCCCAACCGAGCGCCAGCTCGCTCAGGTCGCCCGTGCCGACGACAAGGCCGCCCGTGCGGTTGGCAAGATCCATCAGCTCCAGTGTGCGCACGCGCGCCTGCCCGTTTTCAAATGTGACGTCGAGCACGGACTCGCTCTGACCGATGTCGGCAAAGTGGCTGCGGACCGTGTTCGTAATGGAGATTTCCGTGAACTGTACGCCCAGCTCCTGACACAGAATTTCTGCGTTGGAGCGCGTCCGCTTCGTCGTGCCGAAGCAGGGCATGGTGACGGCAAGAATGTCCTGCATGGGACGCTGCAGGCGCTTCATGGCGCGCACGGCGACGAGTAAGGCAAGACAGCTGTCCAGACCGCCGGAGATGCCGAGCACGGCCGTTCTGGCGTGCGCATGCTCCAGCCGCTTTGCAAGGCCGTCTGCTTGGATCTCGAGGATCAGCTCGCAGCGCTCGGCGCGGGCGGCCGCATCGCTGGGGACGAACGGAGTGGGGGAGACGGGGCGGGTGAGTGCCGTCTCGTGCAGCGGCATGGAGAACGGAACGGTGGTATGGCCTGCGGCATTCGGGCAGAATGTCGTACTGCGGCGGCGCTCGCACTGCATGCGTCCGAGGTCCAGCACGGCCTCGGCGCGGCCGGTGCCGAAGGGCTTTGCCTCGGCCAGCAGCGCGCCGTTTTCACAGATGAGATCATGCGCGGCAAAGACCATATCCGTCGTGGATTCGCCGTGCCCGGCATCCGCATAGAGATAGGCGCTCAGCAAGCGTGCGGATTGCTGGCCGACGAGCTGGCGGCGGTATTCCGCCTTGCCGACGGTTTCGTCACTTGCCGAGAGATTGGCAAGCACCGTTGCCCCGGCCAGCGCATGGCGGGTGCTCGGCGGCAGCGGGGCCCAGAGGTCCTCGCAGATCTCCACACCGAGGCAGAAGTCCGGCATTTCGCGGCAGCGGAACAGCAGGTCCGTGCCGAAGGGGACGGTCGCGCCGCACAGTGTGACGCTGCGCGTTTCGGCAGGTGCGGGGGTGAAGTGACGCAGCTCATAGAACTCTGCGTAGTTCGGCAGATGGGTCTTCGGCACAAGGCCGAGCAGCGCCCCATGGCAGACCACGGCGGCGCAGTTATAGAGTGCGCCGTCCACGCGGACCGGCAAGCCGACGACGGCGACGAGCTCGAGCGTTTCGCTTGCGCGGAGAATGTCCCGCAGGCCCTGCTCGGCGGCATCCAGCAGCGGCTGCTGCAGAAACAGGTCCGAGCAGGTATAGCCGGTGAGCCCAAGCTCCGGGAAAACGGCCAGCGCCGCGCCGTCCTGCGCGGCCTGCTGCATGGCGGCGATCGTTTCCTGCGTATTATAGGCGCAGTCTGCCACGCGCAGTGCGGGGGAGAGCGTGCAGACCTTCAGAAATCCGTTTTTCATAAAGGCGTTGTCCTTTCTGTTGCGGTACTTATCCCAATTATCATACCACAGACGGCCGCCCGAAACAAGGGCGGCTTTGGGGGAAAGTCCGAAGAGACTTTTTCGACAAGCAGACGTTATTGCAGCTCCTGCTCCAGCGCATCGAATTCCGGCGTGGAGAAGAATTCACCGAGTGTGATGCCGAGACCGTCGCAGAGCAGCTTGATCGTCAGAATTTTCGGGTTCTGGCTCTTGCCGTAGAGAATGTTCTTCAGGCTTGAGGGCGGCAGCGCGCTGAGCGAGGCGAGACGGTTGATGGAAATGCCGCGCTCTGCGCACAGCTGCAGAATGCGGTCGCGGACAGCGGTGACAGTGTTCATGGTGATGCCTGCCTTCCAAGTTTTTCCTTTAGCATAACGAAAAACACTGGACAATATAGGCTATGCATGCTACTATTAGGCTATCCATAGACTTTTTGGGAGAGCAAAACCATGGCGGACTATCAAAAAATGTATGCCATCCTCTGCGGAGCGGTGGACGATGCCCTGATGGGGCTGGAGCAGGGCAGCAGCGCGGCCTGCATCGCGCTCCGTCTCCGGCTGGCGCTGGAGCGCGCGGAGGAGATCTATCTGGAGACCAGTATGTGCGCGGAACGGCGCGGCGATACGAACCTGATCGAGCTGTGGCGCGAAACGCCGGAGGCGTGGGAGCAATAGAAAAAACCGGGAGCAGGCATTTGCCTGCTCCTGAAATCATTTCAGTCCTTCTGTTCTTCCGGGACGCGGACGCTGACGCCGTTGAGCTCCATACCCTCATCGACATTGATGAGCAGGTACTTTGCACCGCCGAGCACGCGCGTCTGCACGAGGTCCTGCCGGTCCGGATTCACGCGGATGACGACATCCGGCGTGCGGTACTCCAGCTGGACCGCGCCGAGCAGATTCTGCGGGGGGACTTCGCTGCCGCCGCCGAAGGCCTCGTCATATTTGACGTTGAAGGCGGCCATCTTCGGCTCGGACACGCCGCAGTGCTCAAGCACCGCACCGACCTCCTGCCGCGTGACGGCCAGCGGCTCCTCGGCGCGGGTCTCCTTGTGCGTCAGAACGAGCTCCCGCAGGGCGGTATGGACGTTCTGGACGACGTTCACGCTGCATTCGTCCTCCAGCGCGTCCGTCAGCACCTCGCGGAAGGTTTCACGCTGCGTACCCGCGGGCATGGGCGGCTGCAGGTTGAACACGGCGGAGACAAACTCCTCATAGCTGCTGTCCGTGTTCTTTGTGTAATACAGCGCGCCGTAGAGGTTCGTCGCGCGGTCGTCAAAGGCCGGGAACAGGAAGCCGACCTCCGGCGCGGAGGCGACCCAGTCCGTGCCGCGCTCGTGGAATTTCCCCTCTGCGGAGTCATAGCGCAGGACGGGCTTCGTCTCCTTCACGGGGCAGATGCTGCAGAGTATATAGGAAAACTGCTGCTCGCTGCCCTCGTCCTGCCGGAAGCCGTCTCGGGAACGGAACGGCACGTCATAGCGGTCCGCAGCCAGCAGGATCAGGTAGTTGTCCGCCAGATGCAGAGAGCCTGCGATCTTTTCATACAGGGTCTGCACGGCCTCCTCGTCCTCCAGGCCGGAGTCGCGCAGCCGCATGAGCAGGCGGTGCTCGTCGCTGTCCGCGACCTGCGCCGTCGAGAAGCTCAGGTCGGAGAGGGTTTTGCCCATTCGGCCGGAGATGCCTTTTTTCAGCAGCTCCAGATATTTTTCCTGCTCACCCTCCGGAAGCAGGCCCATGGAAAGGGTGAAGGCGGAGACGAGCTCGCCGTGGACATTGACATAGCAGCCGTGGATTTTCGTGATATTGCTCCGATCCTGGCGATAACGGCGGCGGAGCTCCGCCACTTCCTTGTCGATCATGTGGGATACCTCTCAAATTGGATTCCGGAATATTATAGCACAGACCGCTGCACATTTCCAGCGCGGAAGGCTAGAAAAGCCAAACAGACTTTTGCGAGAAACAACGGAGAGGGCCGAGGCCCTCTCCGTTGTGCTGTGTTCAGTTTTCCGTTCCGGAAACGAGCTTTGTGTAGCGCATGATGATCGTTGCGACCTCGGCGCGCGTAGCGGAGTTCTGCGGAGCGATCGTGTTGTCCGGCATGCCGTTGATGATGCCGACGGCGACCGCCCAGCTCAGGGCCTCCTTCGCGTAGTCACTGACCCTGGCGGCGTCGGTGAATTTCTTGGCAAGGTCAGTCGTGTCGCCGACATCGAGACCGCGGAATTTTGCGAAGCGGTAGAGGATCGTGACGATCTGCTCACGGGTAATCTGGTCATCCGGGGCGAACAGGCCGTCGCCGATGCCGTTGACGATCTTGTTCTCCGAGCACCAGTTCACGGCTGCGGTGTACCACGAGCCGGCCGGAACGTCGGTGAACGGCGTCTTGCCGACGTTGTCGGAATTCGGGGAACCGGCGATACGCCACAGGACGGTGACGAGCTCGGCACGCGTCATGGCGGCATCCGGGTCAAAGCTCATTTCGCTTCTGCCGCGCAGCAGGCTATTCTGATAGCAGTAGTAGACGGCCTCCGCGAACCAGTCGGTGTCGTCCACATCCACGAACGGCATATCCATGGTCGAGATCTTGCCGCAGCGGTCGCAGTGGTAATACACCGTGCCGTCGTCGGCCACGACCTTGGAGAAGCTGTGGCCGGAGGGCTTGTCGTACTTTGTCTCATAGGTCTCGCCGCATTCGCACTTCACGCTCAGATGGCCCTGCACGGAGCAGGTCGTCGGAACGTCCTCGAGAATGGTGGTCTTGTGCATCGTGCCGTTCTTGAGGTCGAAGTGATAAGCAGCCGTGCCGATGAGCATCCAGCCGGTCTTGTATTCTCCGGCGAGGAAATACATCTGCTTGCCGCTCGTCTTGTCCGTGGCCCAGCCGGTGTAGTTCGCAGGTGCGGCCTCGCCGCAGACGGAGCAGATAAGGGTCTTGTGCAGGCGATCAAAGACGAAGGAGTGACCGTCGCGGCAGGCGTTGTCGTGCTCGACGGTGAACGTGTCCACGACGGAACCGTTCAGGTCATAGGCCGTCACGGTCAGCTCGCTGCGGGTCGTGTTCACGAGCAGGTAGAGCGCCTGATAGCTCTGGCTGATCTTGGCAAAGTGGAAAGCGGGATCGTCCACGGCGGCGTAGTTGACGTCGCGGGACTTTTCGCCCATATCGCCGCAGATGACATAGGTCGTGCCGTTTTCGGCGACTTCGCCGCCGGTCAGCTGTTCGGTGCGGGCATAGGCATGATCGTGGCCGGAGAAGACAACGTCGATCCCGGCGGCATCGATCGCGGCGGGGAGAATGCGGTTATAGGCTGCGCTCGAGCCCTTGGGGTTTGTGTAGTATGGCGGCTGGTGGACCGTCAGGAGCTTCCATTCGCACGTCGTCTTTGCGGCATCCTCCTGCAGCCAGGCGGCCGCTGCGTTCAGGTCTGCATTGCAGTTCACCACGGCGATGTAGACATTGCCGTATTCCACGGAGTAGTAGTCTGCATCCGGCGTGCCGAAGATATTCATCGCATGACCGGCACTCAGGTCACCGTAGTATTCGTGGTTGCCGAGGACCTGCACGATGGGCGAGGCGGGGAAGTCATCGGAGAAAACGTCCAGAATCTCGTTCCAGGCGGTCAGGCTGCCAGCGTTGTCAATGAAGTCACCCGTCTGGATGCCGAAGTCCGTGTTCGCATTGCCGATGGCCTCGGCAATCTGATGTATGACCTCGATATCGGCGGCATCAGCCTCGACATTGCCGCTGAGCTGCGTGTCGCCCATGACGAAGAACGACGTCTCTGCGCCGGACTCGGCCGTGGTGAATGTGCGGACATCGGACCAGTGGCCCTCCACGCCGTCACCGACGCGGTAGGAATAGGTTGTCGCGGGCGTCAGGCCCGTCAGTGTGACGGAGTTGACCAGCGAGGCCTGATAGCCGTCCGTGAACGAGCGGACCGTGCTCGTACCCTGCACGGTGGTAAAGCTGTAGTTTCCGGAAATGTAGGCTTCCTCCGTCGTGTACTGCACGACGGCATTGCGTGCGGTGTAATCCGGCGCTGCGAACCAGCTGATGTTCTGGGTCGTTGCAGGAGCCTGCACGGCGTTCAGACGGATGTTTGTCGGCGCGACCTCTGTGCTGCCGATGCCGTTCGTCACGCCGCTGCAGCGGAAGGAAAGGCCTGCCTCACCCTTGGCGTAGACGGTGAACTTCTCACCGGCCGTCTGGCAGAAGCGGTTCGTCACGAGCACGCCTGCGGCGTTCGTCGTGCCGAGAAGCGTGTCCTCCTGCCCGTCAACGACCGTGTAGATCTGCACGCGGCCGGGGGCCTTGCCGTCTGCCGTCTTGACATAGAGCTTGCCGTTGCCGCCGACGGTCATGATGTCCGCCGTCAGCTCATAGGCCGCCGTCACGCCGACATTCTGCGCGGGCTGGGCAAAGCTCAGCGTCGTGCCGCCGTCGGTGAAGCTGCCCTTTTCCAGCGTGTAGGTCAGCAGCGAGCCGCGGGCAGCCGCGCTCGGGACATGGAACTTCACGGTCGCAATGGCGCCGAGCTTCGGAGAAGCGGAGGTTGCCTGCAGCTTCAGAACGTTCTTTTCATAGGTATAAGTGCCGGTGTAGCCGTTTTCAAACGAGACCTCCGGCGCACCGAACGTATCCGTCAGGCGCAGCTCCATCGTGACGGAGCCGATCTTGCGGGAACCAGCGGCATTCAGCGTCAGGGCATAGTCCTCGCCGATGACGGCATTCGCTTCGCCGGTCAGCGTGACCGTGCCATAGGCCGTCGAAGCGGCATTCACGGTGAAGTAGCGCGTTTCGGTCGTCACGTTGCCAAAGCCGTCGCAGACCGAGACGGTGACGCTGTGCGTGCCGTTCGGCAGCAGAACGCTGACGCTGGCGCTGCTCTCCGTGGAGGCCGTGAGCGTCTGGCGCTGGCCGTCAACGGAGATGGAGGTTTTGGCGGGGCTGATGCCGGTGGCATTCTCGCCCGCCGGGTCATGGAATTCGGCCGTGAGCGTCAGGCGGTTCGTCTTTAGCTCCGTCGTCCCGTCCCCGGCAAGCTCGGCCGCGCCGGCCTTCACGGCGTCGATGACCGGGTTCTCGAGGTCGTCGACCGTGTCGCCGTAGACAACGCGGAAGTTATCAAAGTACAGGCTGCCGCTTGTCATGGAGCCCATGGGGATCTTATCGCCGTTTTCGTTGGCGGAGCCGCCGGGAATGTAGGTCAGCAGCACGAGCGGCTGGCCGTTGAGGATCTTCAGCGGATGATCCTTCGTGACATATTTGGCAAACGGACGGAGGTCTGCCTCACAGTACATCCAGCCCTCCCAGTAGATGCCGGTATACTGCAGGGAGCGGCCCTCCTGCGTGGTAAAGTGCAGATAGGAGCGCTTATAGGTGCCGCTGGCCTCATCGTAATAGGCGATCTGCGTCCACAGCCAGTAGTTCGGCGTGCCCTTGGGCGCATAGACCCAGACGCCAAGGCCGGACGGAGAGCCGTCAAGCGAGATACCGCTGTAGAGATCCGTCTTTGCGGCGTCGCTTGTATCGGCGTAATAGAGGTACTCGTTGACATTGCGGTAGCCGGGGAGCAGATCGGTGTAGTCATAGTCGAGGCGCATGGAGTAGTCACCGAAGCGCGTCTCGCCCTCGTCGCCATTCACGACCTGCACCGTTGCGGAGTGCTCCTTCATATAGGAGGCGTGCCAGGTGAACAGGCTGTAGCCAGCGCTGCCGAGCACATAGCAGGCAGGATAATACGTTTCGTCGGTATAGTCCCCAATGTAGGTGCCGCCGAACTGGAACGGGCCCTTTTCCGTCACGGTCGCGGGCGCATTCGTCTCCTTATCCCAGTTGATGAAGGTCAGCTCCATGTTTTCGTCGCCGAACTTCGCACCGTACTGCGCGTTGCCCCAGTCGTACTCGGCGCCCTGCATGAGCTTGCCCTCGGCATCCGGCTCAAAGTCGAGCAGGACCTGCGGCATTCTGCCGATTTCCACATGGATGCTGTCGGTCAGCTTTGTGCCGTCGTGCTTCGTGTAGCTGACGGTAATGTCAGCCTCCAGCGTCTCACGGGCCTTGACGGCCGTGAACGTATTGCCGGAGAACGAGCCGATGTCGGAGGGCTGCTTACCGGGATCGGTCGGCATGATGGTCCAGTCGAACACATAGCCGCCCATATCCATCAGGCGCGTGCCGCTCTTGGCCGTCAGGCCGAGGTCGGACGACTCCTGGAAGGAGAGGTTCAGCGTTTCGGCGGCAAAGAAGAGCTCCTCAGGCTCCTGTACCTCCACGCTTGTTGTGCCGAGCACGGTCTTGCCCTGCAGAAGCTGAGCCGTCACGGTGCCGCACTTGCCGTTCGAGCGGAACAGACCGTTTGCATCGATGGTGCCGAAGCTGCTGTCCTCCAGCCCCCAGCTCACATTGGCGGGCAGATCGGCAGGATAGCCATTGGAGTCGACGCCCGTGGCAGTGAACTGCACGGAAGCGCCTGCAAGGAAGAGGTCGTTCTTCGGCGAGAGCGCGGCGTGGTCAAAGCGGCCGGTCGGCTGCGCCGTCGAGACGATCATCAGGGTCGAGGCGACAACGCGCTCAGGGCCGTCGGACGGATGGTTCTGGATGGTAAGCTTATTGCTGCCCTCGTGGCGGGAGGCGTAGGTCGCAGAGCCGCCGCCGTCGAGGTAGATGGCCTTGACGCAGCCCTGCGCCTGCAGGACTTCGGCCATTTCATAGACGGTCATGCCATCGGAAAGGCCCTGACGGCCGTCTGCCATGAAGATGACGAGCGTGCCGTCTTCCTTCAGACCGATGGAGTTGCGGGGAGCCTTATAGCTGGCGTCCAGGCCATCCTGGATCTTGCCGTCCTTCAGCAGCCAGAACGGGCCGGAGATGGCTTCGGCGACGTCGTCCGTGGGGGTGCCGTAGTCGCGGATGTCATAGCTGCCGTCCTTCAGAACGGCGAAATACGGCTCGAGCCAGTCGTCGTTCTCGTGTGTCTGGATGAGGTGGCCTTCCATGATAAGATAGCCGCGGCACTGTGCCGTCTGCATATTATAGTAGTCGGCGTTCACGGCAGTGACAACGGTCTCGCCCGTCGCGGCCTCGTAGGCGGCGGCCTGAGACGTGGTCGTCTTCAGATCCCAACCGAGGTTCTTCGCAGTCTCCGCGCGGCTCTCGGCCGTGCTGCCCGCCGTGTAGTAGTTGGGATAGGATGCCTTGAGCTTCACGGAAGCACCGGGGGTGATGGTGGCCATATAGCCAAGCACCTGTGCGCTGCCGCTGGCGTTGTTCAGAATGACCTGCGATTCCGTCAGGCCGTTCACGATCGGATAGTTCGTCTGCGAGATCAGGACCTTGTCGGCCGGGGCGCTGAAGTCCGGGTCGGAGCCCGCCGCAAATGCGGCCGGAAGCAGGCCGGTGAGCAGCGCGCAGACAAGCAGGGTACACAAGATCCGCCGGATGACCGGCATTCTTCTGCTGACCATGATGTACTGTCCTCCTAATGAATTGATGGAAGGAAGTTCCTTCTTCGACATGAAATGTCAGTTGCATGATAGCATATGGGGCGGGAAGTGTCAAGCGAGGCCGCCGGAAGTTGTGAATAGTGCACAAAAATACAGTCAAATATTTGGAAACAACGCTGATCGACCGGTGGCATGTGTTCTAGCTGATATGATGTTAAATTCTTGTTAGCCGGATCGGACGGCCTTGCTTTTTTCTGTAAAAGCCGGTATAATAGGGGAAACATGTGGGCCGGTCCGGCTGGCCCCGGAGAATTGAGGAGTGAGACAATGAAACGACTGCTTTTGCTCTGCCTGACGGCGGCTGTGCTGGTATCCTGCCTCGGCCTGTCGGCTCAGGCTGCGCCCACTCTGTCGTGGACGGAATTCTATACAATGGGGGATGCCGCCTCGGCGCACACCCGCATCGATCCGATCGAGCTGGACGGGACGACGACGCTCTTCCTGCCAGCCAGCGTATCCCGGAAGGCGGTCCCGGTGTATTTTACGCTTTCCGAGAAGAATGCCGTTGTGACGGCGACGGGAAGCCGCGGCTCCGTGGCGCTCAAGAGCGGCGATACGCTGGACCTGACCACCCTGTGCGAGGGCACGGACGATACGATCACGCTGCGTGCCCGCTCCGGGAGTATGCAGGCAGAGAAGCGCGTGACGTTCCTGCGGTATGACAATGTGTCGACGATGTTCCTCGTGAGCGACGATCCCGTGAACGAGGGCCGTGAGTGGGTCGAGTCCAGCGAGGACAAATCCAACAGGGCCAAGGGCAGCATGGCTCTGCTCGCAGCGGACGGCGAATCCGTCTACGACGGCAAGCTGACGCAGATCAAGGGCCGCGGCAATTCGACCTGGAAGGGAGCCAAGCGCCCCTATCAGATCAAGCTGGACAAAAAGACCGACCTGCTCCAGACCGGCGACAGCGCCGATAAGGTCAAGACGTGGGTCCTGCTGGCAAATTTCTATGATCCGTCCGCTGTCCGCAACATGCTTGCGCTCGACCTCGGCCGCGCGCTGCAGATGGAGTGCAACATGGGCTATCGCCCGGTGTGCCTGTTCTATGACGGCGAGTTCCGCGGCCTGTACCTCCTGACGGAGAAGGTGGAGGTCAACGAGGGCCGTGTGAACGTGACGGACCTGGAAAAGGCGAATGAGAAGGCCAACCCCGATGTCGAGGACCTGACGAAGCTCGAGTCAAAGACCGGCACGACCGCCAACGGCGCGACCTATCTTTATTGTGACGGTATGAACGATCCTGCGGACATCACGGGCGGCTACCTGCTTGAGATGGACTTCGCCGACCGTGCCATGGAGGAAAAGTGCTATTTCATCACGGCGCGTGGCTTCTATGTCGTTGTAAAGTCGCCGGAGGCCTGCTCGAAGGCGGAGATGGACTATATCGCCAGCTGGTATCAGGACTATGAGGACGCCGTGTTTGAGGGCGGCACGAGCTCGAAGACTGGCAAGCCGTTCACGGACTATGTCACGGTCGAGAGCATGGTGCAGTGCTATCTTGTCAACGAGCTGAGCAAGAACGGCGACGGCTTCAACACGTCCGCCTACCTCTATAAGGAAACCGGCTCGGAGCCGATGAAGATGGGCCCGCTGTGGGACTACGACCTTGGCTTCGGCAACAATAATTATGAGGACCTTCTGCCGCAGCCGGAGCTGCTCTACACGGTATACGGCTCGCTCGGCCGCGCGCTGTATGCCCTTCCGGAGTTCCGTGCCGAGGCACAGCGACAGTATACGAAGTACATCACGCCGCTGGCAGATGTCCTTGCCGGTAATGCGGACGCGGTCAGTGCGGACGGCAGCGTGCATTCGTTCGCGTGGTACCGTGAGCAGGTCGCTGCGGCTGCAGGCTATGACGAGCTGCTGTGGAAATCGTCTCATATGGACGTCCGCCCCGGCGGAAACGGCTTTGCGGAGAACTTTGCCTCCCTGCAGAATTTCGTTGTCAAGCGTGTGCAGTGGCTGGACGGCGTCATCGGCAAGTGGAGCGCTGACCATGCAGACCCGCTCGGCGATTATATGGATGTATTCGAGAGCGACTGGTACTATGACACGATCACCCGCGCCACGGCGCTTGGCCTGCTGCACGGCAAAGGTGCCGGCATCTTTGATCCGTCCGGCATTACGACGCGCGCACAGACGGCGCAGGTCATTTATAATATTGCCGCGCCCGGCAGCATTGCCTATTCCGACGTGTTCCCGGATGTTGCGGAGGGCAGCTGGTATGCACCCGCCGTCCTGTGGGCGCAGCGCGAGAAGATCGTTCTCGGCTATGACGACGGCCTGTTCCGTCCGGACCGCGGGGTGAGCCGCGAGGATATGATCACGCTGCTGTATCGCTATGCAGGCTCCCCGAAGACGAGCGGCAGGAAGCTTGCGGAGTTCCGCGACAATGCAAGCATCTCGGACTATGCCCGGCAGGCTATGGAATGGGCCGTGGAGAACGGCCTGATCCTCGGTTATGCAGAGGACGGCACCATCCGCCCGCAGTCCACGACGACCCGCGCGGAATTTGCGACGATCGCCGTGCGGTTCTACGAGAAGACAAATGCGTAAATACCTGCTTCGCGTGCTGCCTGCGCTGCTTTTGCTTGCAGCGCTGACGGCCTGCCGCCGAGATATGATGGCTCCGACGGTGACACCGACGGAAACGGCGGTCACGGAGCCGACAGAGCAGCCCACGGAGGCACCGACGGAGGCCCCTGCGGAGTCTTCTACCGAGCCCCCTACGGAGGCTCCGACGGAGCCGGAATGGGAGCCGGAGTATGACGGCGCGCTCGGCTCTGCCGGGAGCCTGCGCGGCACGACCCTGCTCATCTCCATCTTTACGAATGATGCGCAGACCGCATGGGACGACGAGGCCGACCGCGAGGAGATGCTCCTGACGCTCAACCGCATGGACACGGCCGCGCAGTGGCTCACGGAGCAGGCGGCTGCATATGGCTCGGACGCTTCGTTCCTCTATGACTGGACCGCTGATCCGGACCTGCGCTATGATGCCTCGTTTTCGGAGCTTCTCGTCCGCGAGGATGGGGGCATGTATGAGGTGCAGGCCGATTATGTGCGGGAGAACATTGACACCGAATCTCTGCGGCAGAAATACCACGCGGACAATGTGATCTACTTTTTCCTGTTCAATACGCCCTATGAGCATACGCCGAATCCCTGGTCCCTCGGCTTCTCGTCCAGCACGGATTATGACATCGAATACGTCAATCTGTATATCCGCTTCGGAGACATATTTGACGCGCCGCCTTCGACCTATGCCCACGAGATCCTGCATGCCTTCGGTGCGCCGGACCTCTATTATGAGAGCACGGTCATTCCAAAGGAGTTTGTCGATTACTGCAGTCAGACGGGCTGCAATGACATCATGTTCACCGTGAATGCGGGCGAGACGATTGACAGTGATTTCACGCCGATCGACGCCTATTATGTCGGCATCGGGGCACGCCCGGCAGAGGCGGACGAATGGGGCCTCGGTCCGAGCGAGTATGACGCAAACTGAATCCTGATATAACATGGAGCCGGTCCCCGGAAAAGGGATCGGCTCCGTTTTATGGATCTGCTTATTCGAGACCGTATGGCCAACCGCCAAGGCCGCCAAGGTCGTAGAGCTCGGAGTATCCGAGCGCTGCGAGCTTTTCGGCTGCAGCGCGGCTGCGCTTACCGGTCTTGCAGTAGACGAGGACCGGGCTACTCTGATCGGGCAGGGCCTCTGCAGCCGTCTCGGCGCTGATCTCGTCGACCGGCAGCAGCACGGCGTCTGCCAGATGGCCGGTGATGTATTCCTCTTCGTCGCGGACATCCACGACCGTGCCGTCGGGATGCGAGCGGATCATGGCAAGCGCCTGCTCGGCGTCTGCGGCAACAGGGATCATGGGCGCGCTCCTTTCAGGCTAGCTCGATCATGTTCGTATAGAGCTGATAGTACTTGCCGTGCTGCTCCAGCAGGTCGGCGTGGCTGCCGCGCTCGATCACGCGGCCCTGCTCCAGAACGAGAATGGCGTTCGCGTTCCGGACGGTCGACAGGCGATGCGCGATGACAAAGACCGTGCGACCGGCCATCAGGCCGTCAAGGCCCTTTTCGATGAGCTTTTCGGTGCGGGTGTCGACGGATGACGTCGCCTCGTCCAGAATGAGGACCGGGGCCTCCGAGACGGCCGCGCGCGCAATGGCGACGAGCTGCCGCTGGCCCTGACTGAGGTTTGCGCCGTCGGAATAGAGCATGGTGTTATAGCCCTGCGGCAGATGCGAGATAAAATAGTGCGCGTTGGCGATCTTCGCTGCACGGATGCAGTCCTCATCCGTCGCGTCCAGCCTGCCGTAGCGGATGTTCTCCATCACGGAGCCGGTGAACAGGTGGGTATCCTGCAGAACGATGCCGAGGGACCGGCGGAGGTCATCCTTCTTGATATCGCGCACGTCGATGCCGTCATAGGTGATGTGGCCGCCCTGAATGTCATAGAAGCGGTTGATGAGGTTCGTGATCGTCGTCTTGCCCGCACCGGTCGAGCCGACGAAGGCGATCTTCTGGCCGGGCTTGGCATAGAGCGAGAGGTTTTTCAGCACCGGCTTGTCCGGATCATAGGAGAAGTCGACGTTGTAGAAGCGGACGTCGCCCTTCAGCGGCACATGTGTGCCGTCCGGCTTGACCCAGTAAAAGTCGCGGCCCTCGCGCGCCAGCGTGACGGAGCCCTCGTCGATCTCGGCCGGGGTGTCCAGCACGTCGAAAATGCGCTCCGCACCGGCCAGCGCCAGCATGATGGAGTTGAACTGGTCTGCGATCTGGCTGACTCGGTCGGCGAATGTGCGGATGTACTGCAGGAACGTGATGAGGATACCGCCGGTGCCCTCGCCGGTCAGCCACAGTGTGCCGACGGCGCAGGTGATGGCATAGAACATGTGCGACAGGTTGTTCAGGATCGGGCCGACGACGGATGTGGCCGTTGTTGCTGTGGTCGACGCGCTGTACAGCGCGTCGTTGATCGGCTCAAAGTCGGCCATGACCTGCTTTTCGTGTGTGAAGACCTTGATATCGCGCTGTCCTGCGATCATTTCCTCAATGTAGCCGTTTACGGCCGCGGCGTTCTTCTGCTGTGCGCGGTAGCTGTGGCTGCTGATCTTTGTCGTGATGCGCACGACAAGCAGCACGATGGCGCCCAGAACGACCATGATGGCAAACAGCCGCATGGACAGCACGAGCATCATGGCGATGGTGCCCGTGAGCGAGGTGACGGAGATGAGCATCTGCGTGATGCTGTGCTGCAGCAGCTCGTTCGTCGCCTCGATGTCGTTCGTGTAATAGCTCATGAGGCTGCCGTTCGTATTGGCGTCAAAATAGCTGATGGGCAGCTTCTGCATACGGGCAAACAGCTCCGCGCGCAGCTCACGCATGATGACGGTGCTCGTCTCGAGCATAAGGCGGTTGAGCAGGTAGTTCGTCACGGCGCTGAGGAAATACAGCGTGCCGAGACCGGCCAGCAGGCTCAGATATTTTGCGTAGGTCTCATTCGGCGTGATGCCGCTTTCCTTCAGAAGATTGGTCAGCGGGCGCATGCAGTAGGACGCGCCGATCGTGCAGGCCACATAGGCCAGAATGGATGCCACGGCGCAGATGAGCAGCACGCGGCAGTGACGGAAATAGCGGAACAGGCGGAACAGCGTGTGCAGGGGAGACTGCGCGCGGCGGTAATTCCGAAGCTCAACTCTGGCCATGCTGCTCACCCTCCTCCCGCATCTGGCTGTCATAGACGTCGCGATAAATCTGGCTGCGCTCCATCAGCTCCGCATGCGTGCCGACGTCGGAGAGCTCGCCCTCGTGCAGTACGATGATCCGGTCGCACGAGAGGATCGAGGCGATGCGCTGCGCGATGATGATCTTTGTGCTGCCGGGCATGGCCGTTTTCAGCGCGCGGCGGATGTGTTCGTCCGTCGCCATGTCCACGGCGCTCGTGGAGTCGTCGAGGATCAGAATCTTCGGCTGCTTCACAATGGCGCGCGCAATGCGCAGGCGCTGCTTCTGTCCGCCGGAGAGGTTCGCGGCGTTCTGCTCCAGAACGGTCTCATAGCCGTCCGGGAAGCGGTCGATGAATTCGTCCGCGCAGGCGATGGCGCAGGCCTCGCGCAGTTGCTCCTGCGTGGCGTTGGCATTGCCCCAGCGGAGATTCTGCGCGATCGTGCCGGAGAACAGCGCGCCGTTCTGCAGCACCATGGAAACGCCGTCGCGCAGGTGCTCGAGCGTGTAATCGCGCACATCGCGGCCGCCGACGCGCACGGTGCCGGACAGCGTGTCATAAAAGCGCGGGATGAGATTTACAAGCGTGGATTTGCCCTCGCCGGTGCCGCCAATGATTCCGATGGTCTCGCCGCTGTTGATATGTACGGTGATGTGGCGCAGTGCAAGCTTGTCCGGATCGCCGGAATAACTGAAGCAGACGTCTTCAAAATCCACACTCCCGTCTTCCACGACGGCGTCGCTCGGCCCGTCCGTGATGTCAACGGTCTCGTCGAGCACCTCGTTGATGCGGACGAGGGAGGCATGTGCGCGGGACAGAGCCATAATGAGCCACGTGAGCATCGTCAGAGCGTTGACGGCCTGCGTCGTGTAGGACACCAGACTGACAAGCTCACCTGTAAGCAGGCCCGTTGTGCGGAAAATGATCTCGCGGCCGCCGAGGAGCAGCAGCACGATCGTGCAGCCCCATAGGATGGACATCTGGATGGGACCGGTCAGCGTGAACAGGCGGGAGGATGATAGCGTTGCCTGCCGCAGATCCTCCGCCGTGCCGCGGAAGCGCTCGGATTCATAATCGCCGCGGACATAGGCCTTGACGACGCGGCTGCTGATGAGGTTTTCCTGCACGGCGCGGTTCATGCTGTCCATCTTCTGCAGCATTTTGCGAAAGCGCGGCTGGCCGATCTTCATGAGGATGGCCAGAACACCGGCCAGAAACGGAATGGAGATCAGAAAGATCACCGCCAGATGCGGCGAGATCGTAAAGGCCATGACCGTTGCCATCAGCACCATGAATGGCGAGCGGATCAGTGTGCGCAGGAACTGCTGCATGGTGTTGCGCACGGTGTTGACGTCCGTCGTGGCACGGGTGATCAGGCTGGACGTTGTAAAATGATCCGTGTTCGCGAACGAGAAGTCCTGAATTTTTCCGAGCAGGTTCGCACGGAGATTTTTGGCAAAGCCCTGACTGGCCACGGCGGAGCAGCGTGCACTCAGAATGCCGCAGGCCATGGAGCAGCAGGCAACGATGACCATGATGATGCCGACTGTCAGAACGAAGCGGTCACGGTTTGCGATAAGTGCCTCCGGAAACAGCTCGCGCAGCATGAAATCCTGCTCCCGGTAGAGGCCGCCGTCCACAATGACGGACATCAGCATCGGGATCAGGACCTCGAGCATGACCTCCAGCCCACCGAAGATCGCGGCGGCCAGGGTCCAGATGCGGTAGCGCCCCAGATTCGGCCAGATGTGGCGGAATGACCCAGGGCGTTTCTTCTTGCTTTCGATGAAGCTCATCCCCTTGAAGAAAATAGTCGTGTCTGAATATTATACCAAACGGTATGTCTTCGTACAAGCCTAAATTTCTATTTTTTGAGAAAAATTTCGACGGGATTTCCTGAAAAATCCCCGAAATCCGCCTCGTCTTTTTCTGCGGTGCTTGCAGCGGAGCGGATGATACAATATACTATATTGGAGTGAATTATAACGATCTTAAGAATATCTTTCGGTTTTGCCTGCTTGTTTCTGCTGCCGTTTTTCGGTAAACTGTAGGGGCAGAAGCGAGAACGCAGGCGGCTGCGCGGAGAGAAAATGGGGGGGACGGCATGTATCGGATTCTGGTTTGTGATGACGAGCGGGACATCGTGTCCGCACTGCGGATCTATCTTACGGCGGAGGGCTATGAGGTGCTCGAGGCCTACAACGGCAGCGAGATGCTGCGGCTTGCCGCCACGCAGGAGGTGCATCTCATCCTGCTCGACGTGATGATGCCGGGCATGGACGGGCTGAGCGCCATGGCGGAGCTGCGCAAGACCTCGAATGTGCCGGTCATCCTGCTGACAGCCAAGTCGGAGGACACGGATAAGGTCCTCGGCCTGAATCTCGGCGCAGACGATTATGTGACAAAGCCGTTCAATCCCATTGAGGTCATGGCGCGCGTCCGCTCGCAGCTCCGGCGTTATCTGCAGCTTGGCGGCGGGCAGGTGCTGCCGACGCAGGTGACCATCGGCGGCATCATGCTCGACGACGCCGGGCGGACCGTCACGGTCGACGGCGAGCCGGTCGCGCTGACGCCGACGGAGTTCGACATCCTGCGTCTGCTCATGCAGCATGCGGGCACAGTCTTCTCTCCGCGCGAAATTTATCGCCGTGTCTGGGGCGATTCGCCCGTCGGCGTGGAGAACGCCGTGGCGGTGCACATCCGGCATCTGCGCTCGAAGATCGAGATTGATCCCACCGAACCGCGCTATCTCAAGGTCGTGTGGGGCAAGGGATACAAAATGGAGGAACGACGAAATGAAAAAACTGCAAGATAACCTAGCGGCGCGGATCGCAGCATCCGTCATACTGACCGTGAGCTTCCTGCTCACGCTGCTCAGCACGGCGGGCATCGTGCTGCTGGCTTCCTATCAGGCCTATAACGACGGCGGCGCGGAGCTGCGTACATCCTATCTGCATGCGGCAGGGGTCCGGGAATACTACGACCATGTCGAACCGGTGCTGGAAGGACTTGTCCATGAGCCGCAGAGCTATCAGAATTACCTGAACAGCTTGAATGTCCATGTCGATGTGAAGACGACGGACGGAACAACCGTGTTTTCCAATGCAAAGGAAGGGGAGACGAGCCTCCTTGAGGACCCCTTCAGCTATACGTTCACGACCGGAGAAACGAAGCTCTGGAAGAATACGTTCTCGGATGCGGAAAAGGCCCAGCGCGCGCTGGAACGTTTCCCATACCAGATCGAGGACTATGAGATCGAGGCGTCGCCATTTGAATACAGCACGTCCTATTCGCCGATCGACGAAAGCCTCGGCGACGCGCTCGACGAAACCCTATCCGGCTTAGAGTCCTATTACCCGATGCTGAAGATCTGGTATTATCCCGAGGGGAGCCTGACCGAGGTAGAGGTCGGCGTGACGCTGGCTGCAGCCCCGATCGGGAACGATTCGGTCGCCGTCACGGCGCGCTGGATCGATCTGCTGATCGCCATGCGCGTGTGGCTCATCCTCATCCTTGTGCTTTCCGCGGCCTGCTGCGTGGCCAGCTTTGCCTTCCGCCTGCGCACGGCGGGCCATAAGCGCGGAACCGCGGGCATCACACTCCGCTGGCTCGATCGGATGCCGTTTGAGGCTTATCTGCTGGCCCTCGCCGCAGTTGTGCTCATCATCGTCTTTCTTGCCAGTGCAAAGGGGGAGCTGTGGTCGATCGCACCGGCCGCTGTCCTCCTCTGCTTTCTGCTTCAGACCCTCCCCATGACGATCGCCGCACGCTGCAAGGCGCACACCATGTGGCGCAATACGCTGCTGCGCCGTCTGCTGGACTGCATCCCCGGCGTGCTGCGGCGGCTTGCGGCGGTGATCCGGCGCGTGATGCCGAAGCTCCCGCTTGTCTGGACGGCTCTCGTGTGCTGGCTGGCCCTTAGCCTGCTGGAGCTCGGCTTTCTGATGACCGGGGCCTATGCTGTTCTCTGGATCGTGGAAAAGGTCGTGTTCACGCCGCTGGTCGTGCTGTTCCTGCTGGACCTGCGCCGCCTGCTGGACGGGAGCAAGCGGCTTGCCGAGGGTGATCTGGATCATTCGGTCGCGACGGACCATATGTTCTCTCCGCTGCGCAGACAGGCCAACTATCTCAACGGCATCCGCGACGGGATGCGCAATGCCGTAGAGGAGAGAATGCAGAGCGAGCGGATGAAAACGGAGCTCATCACGAACGTCTCGCACGATATCAAAACGCCGCTGACGTCCATCGTGAACTACGCCGGCCTGCTGCAGCGCGATGGCCTTTCCTCGCCGGACGCGCCGGAGTACCTCGAGGTGCTCGTGCGTCAGAGCACGCGGCTGAAAAAGCTGACGGAGGACCTCATCGAGGCCTCCAAGGCGGCGACCGGCAATCTGACGGTCCATCCGGAGGCAGTTGATGCCCACGTCCTGCTCGGTCAGGCGGAGGCGGAGTATGCCGACCGGCTGCAGAATGCGAAGATCGAGCCTGTTTTTGATCTGCGCGCCCAGCGGTTTTGTGTGCAGGCGGACGGGAGGCTCCTCTGGCGGGTGTTCGACAATCTGCTGAGCAACATCTGCAAGTACGGCCTGCCCGGCTCGAGGGCCTATCTCCGCACGGAGGAGCGCGGCGAACTGCTGCGCATCACGTTCCTGAATATCTCCCGCGACGCCCTGAATATTCCCGCCGAGGAGCTGATGGAGCGCTTCGTCCGCGGTGATGCCTCCCGCAGCACGGAGGGCAGCGGTCTCGGCCTCTCCATCGCACGCAGCCTGACGGAGCTGCAGGGCGGCACATTCACGATCGCCATTGAGGGGGACCTGTTCAAGGCCTCCGTGGAGCTTCCGCTGACAGAAGAATAAAACCTGCGGCCCGGACATTTGTGGAAAGGTCGTGCAGAGATAAAAAGGTTGCCATCTTCTCTGCGTCAAATGTCTCGGTATCCAGCCGGATGCCGAG